>JAAYBA010000097.1 GCA_012719085.1 Planctomycetota bacterium | reverse complement strand
GTGCTGCCCATGAGGATCGACCCATCGGCCCTCTCGAAGAAGACCGGCGGATTGCCGCGGAGATGGAGCACGAGCGTATTGGCGCCGTTGCCGGTCCAGTCCTGCGGCGTGTCCCAGGTCCGCACGGCCTCGGAGTAGTACGGCGAGTCCGTGTTGTTGTAGGTCAGCGGCATTGACTGCTTGCCACTGCGAACAATCGTCTTCTCGGCGAACGGTGTTTCCAGATGGCCGACGGTCGAGCCAGTATTGTTGACCCAGCCGTCGAGCCAGGTGTCGAAGATGGCCTCGCCGGCGTCGATGTCGTCGGTATAGCTCTCGAAACCCTCGATGAAGCGATATTCCTGTGTCGAGAAGCTCCAGAGATCACCGGCCCAGGTGCTGATGGCCTCGGTCTCATTGACCTCGACGACCTGCCAGTAGTAGGTGCGCCCCAACTGCAGATCGGCGGGAGCGAAGCTCGTCTGGCTGACGGTGGCTATCATGGATAGATCGTCGGGATTGGTTCCCAGATAGATTTCGTGGGAGGCCGCCTCTCGGCCCGGCCGCCAACTCAGGGTCGCCGCCGGATCGACGTCGGTGGTGCCGTGGGCCGGCTGAGGATCCCGCGGGTTTGCCGGGATATGCAGGAAGCGAACCTCGCTGAGGCCGTACTGGCCCAGCCCGCCCCAGCTACTGTTCACGGTCAGCCGGACGAACCTGGCGGCTACGCCCTGCATATCCACCGTCGTGTTGGCGGTGTATGTGGCCCGCGCGGTGCCGCGCGCCAGTTCCATTTCGCCCAGCATCACCCAGTCCGTGCCGTCCTGGGAGTATTCGACAGTGACGTCCTTGATTCCGAAGCCCAGAACCAATTCGAACTGCTCGTTGTAGTTCCAGACCAGCATTTCGTGGAGCTTGTAGACGCGGTCGAATTCGTATTGGATGGACACGCCTTCCTGGCCGGGGAGGGTCAGCCACATATCGGCCGCTACGGTGGAATGCTCGTCGTTGGCGTTCAGGCCGGAACCGTTGACGGTGTTCTCCGGGCCTTCGGCGGCATTGGAGGCGGCGCTGCTTGTGGCAATCACCCCTGAGATCGGATAGACAAAGGGTTCGACCGTGAAGCTCCAGATATTGCCTTCGAAGATGGTGTAGTCCGGCGCTGCGTTGACTTCATCGACGCGCCAGTAGTAGGTCGTCTCGTATGCCAATCGGCCGGGAGCAACATGGGGCTCTGTGATGCGCTCCGCAATGAGGGCGCCGGGGGCGCCGCTGCTGACATCGGTGTAGTTGTCGCTGAGGTAGACATTGTGTGCGGCGGCGAAATCGCCCGGCGTCCAGCTCAGGGCCGGATCTCTTGGCACATCCGTCTGGCCGATGGCCGGCTGCGGTTTGACCGCCACCTGCGAGCCGCCCAGGATTTCGGCGAGGCCGTCGTTCATGATCGTCTCGATGTCCTCAGGGGTGAGGACCGCGTTGAAGTACCCCACTTCATCGAGTCGTCCGGCGAAGAAGCCGCCGGCGGCGCCGGCGTCCGATCTGGCGCCGATCAGAAAGGCCCTGGTCTCGTCGAGCAGGATTCCTGCCGATGCGCTGGCGCCCAACGCGCCATCGTGATAGAGCTGCATCGTGGTTCCATCGTAGGTGGCGACGACGTGATGCCATTCGTTGATGGAGGTAGCCGTGTTGATGCCGACCCAGGCGGTGTTATTGAAGGTCTCGAAGAGGATGGTCTGCTGGCCCTCGTACATCATCACGCCCCAGTTGACTGAGCCCGGCGTGCCGCTGGCCTCGTGCTGACCCCGTGAGATCATGTGGTTCCATCCCTGTGTGTTTGGGATGTTGCACCAGAATGACACGGAGAAGACGTTGACATTCAGTGCCGGATCGTTGCCGCAGTTGACGTGGCCCGACGACCCGTTGAATTCCAGGGCGCTGCCGAATCGACCCGTGACCCAGGTCGGCGCGCCCGTCAGCGTGCCGTCATAGCCGTTTCCGGAGGCATCTTCCGCCAGGTCGCCGCTTCCCTCGTCGAGGAGCCAGACTCCAAGGATGGTCTCGGGATCGATCTGGCCAAAGCTGCGTCCTGCGAACATTGAACCAAGCAAGAGAAAGGCCAGGCAAATTGTGATCAAGCGTTTCATTTTCGTCACCTCCACAAGGTCAGACAATGGAAATTCTGCATCCGGCGTGATGCCCATGCAACCGGCGGCCCGCGCCGAGGCGGGTTCGTTCACGTGCTCGATCCCTCTGTGTCGTCGCGTGGCAGACCGCACACTGCCTCGGTCAGCCACGAACCGGCGTGTTCACCTCCCTTCTCCGGTCTCGGCAAAGTGCGCCGTCCGGACAGAATTCCCCCCCCCCGAATTGCGAATACAAATGGTGCGTCTTGTTCTCCCCGAGTGCCTTGTTCCATTGCGTTCATCGCTCGATGCCTCCAACTTCGTCCATTTGTAGCACGTTTGCCTACGCGATTCAAGGAGATTTCCCTTGTGCGCGAGCCACGCCGCCCATTGATGCCGTCGTATGGCGGCAATGGATCCTGATTTGGCGGTCTTCGGTCCGTTCCGTATGTTTTGGATAGAGCCCGGGATACGGTATCGGTAGTGCCGCATCTGAGGGAATCGGTAGCCGTGAGAAAGGCGGATCGCAATGAGCAAGTGCAACAAACTGACCCTGAAATATGCGGCGATCGGTTTTGCAGCGGTTGTGATCGCCACCGCCACGTTCACTGCCTGGGGCCTTTCCGAACTGGCCCCGATGGCGGTCGGGGCCGTCATGCTCTCGTTGCTCGTTGCCTCCACCGAAGAAGCCCACAGGGCCTGTAGGGGTCGATGATCATCTGGCCCGACTCGGCAGACCCCGCTGGGTTTTTCCATTTCGCAATCTCCTCCAATGCGTTAGCATCTCCCTTCGTGCTCGGCCTTCCCAGGTAGGAGCGAATGATCTTCTGCCCCTGCAGGTGGGTGCGAGCCGGCGGCATGTACGCAAATCAGGTCTTTGCAAGAGAAGGAGTGTCGAAATGGGGCGACTGTTCATGGGTTTGGTCTTGGTGGGTGCGATGGTGCAGGGTGTTTGCGGGGCGGCCGAGGAGGGCAAGCAGCCCGCTCCGATCAGGGTTCTGTTGATTGCCGGCGACGACGTGGCGCCGTACCACGACTGGCGGGAGATTTCCGAGAAGACGCGCGAGGTCCTGGCCGGCTCGGACCGCTTCGATGTCCGAGTCAGTGAGGACCCGCTGATCCTCGATTCGAAGGCGGCCCTGGCGAACTACGACGTGATCGTCCTTACGATGTTCCATCGCGGCACGCCCAAGATGACCGACCAGGCCAAGGAGAACCTCCTGAACTTCGTCAAGGGCGGCAAGGGTTTCTACGTCCAGCACATGGCCAGCGCGTCGTTTCCCGACTGGGCCGAGTTCGGCAAGCTGTGCGGTCGCAAGTGGGTGATGGGCACCTCCGGCCACGGCCCGCGAAGCGTCTTCGATGTCAAGATCGTCAGGAAGGACCATCCGATTACCAAAGGGATGAAGGACTTCAGGATCTTCGATGAGCTGTATGCCAAGCTCCAGGGCGATGACGAGATCGAGGTGCTGGTCTCGGCCTATTCCGATTGGAGCGAGACCGAAGAGCCGCTGGTTTTCACGAGGCCGTATGGCAAGGGCCGCAGCGTCCAGAATGCGTTCGGCCACGACTTCAAGGCCATCCTCGACCCCAGCATGCAGCAACTGATCCGCCACGGCGTCGAGTGGGCCGCCACCGGCAAGGTCCGGCCGTAGCCAAACGACGAGGACATTGCCGTGAAGATCGTATTGGCAGGACCGAAAGGGGCCGGCAAGAGTTCCGTGGCCGCCGAGTTGGCCAAGCTGACCGGCCTCGAAGCGATCGAGACGGATCGCCTGATCGAAGAGTGCTTCGAGCGGGATACGGGCGAGAAGCACACGTGCCGGGAGATCTTCACCGAGCACGGCGAGCCGGCGTTTCGCGCGGTTGAGAAGAAGGTGGCCGTCGAGCTGGCGGAGGCGGACTGGAAGCTGATCGTCTGCGGCGGTTCGAGCCTGCTGGACCCGGTCAGCCGGCGGGCGCTGCGCCGCAACGCGATTCTGATCTACCTGTCGGCCGACCCGGCCACGCTGTGGGGCCGCATCGCCGAGAAGGGCTTGCCGCCTTGGTTGCGCGGGCCCGACGCAAGGGCCCAGCTCGATGAGAACGTTACGTATCGCGAGGAGCTTCTCAGTCCGTTCGCCGATGCCGTGATCGACACGACGGGTAAGACGCCGGGCGAGATCGCCGAGATCGCGATGGGGCACATCATCGAGGAGCTGGCGATCCGCTGTCGGGCGGCCAATACCTACGGCGACATCATCCGTCTGACGACGTTCGGCGAGAGCCACGGCCCGGCCATCGGCGCCGTGCTGGACGGCGTCCGGCCCGGCATCGAATTCTCGCAGGAACGGATACAGGAACAGCTCACCCGCCGTCGGCCCGGCCAGAGCGAAGTGACCACGCCTCGCGACGAGAAGGACCGGGTCGAGGTGCTCTCCGGTGTATTTGAGGGCAAGACCACCGGCGCACCGATTGCGATGGCGATCTTCAATCGCGACCAGGATTCGTCCAAGTACGAGGGGATCAAGGACCTGTTCCGCCCCGGCCACGCCGACTTCACGTACTATCGCAAGTATGGCATTCGCGACCATCGCGGCGGCGGCCGCTCGTCCGGCCGCGAGACGGCCGGCCGGGTCATGGGCGGCGCGTTCGCGTTACGGGAGTTGGCCCATCGTGGCGTCCGCATCGTGGCCCATGCGGTCGAGATCGCGGGCATCGCCGCCGAGACGTGCGACTATGGCGCCATCGAGCGCAATCCGGTCCGCTGCGCCGATCCGCAGGCGGCCGAGCGCATGGTGCAGGCGATCCTCGCGGCCAAGGACGACAACGATTCCGTCGGCGGGGTCATTCAGCTCGAGATTCACGGACTGCCCGCCGGCCTGGGCGATCCGGTGTTCCAGAAGCTCGACGCCAAATTGACCGCGGCGATCATGACGGTCGGCGCCATCAAGGGGATCGAGGTGGGCGAGGGTTTCGCACTGACCCGGCTGCGGGGCAGCCAGTCCAACGACAACATGGCCGACGGCGGATTCGTCAGCAACCATGCGGGCGGCATCACCGGCGGCATCTCCACCGGGCAATCCATCATGCTGCGCGTGGCGGTCAAGCCGACGTCGTCGATTGCCAAGCCTCAGCGGACTCTGAACGAACAGATGGAGAACCGGCCCATCGAAACCCACGGCCGTCACGATCCGTGCATTGTGCCCCGCGTCGTCCCCGTCATCGAGTCGATGGCGGCCCTGGCTTTGCTCGACGCCTGGGAGGTCCAGGACCGGCTGCATCCCGGCTGGGACGGCATGGGCTGAAGCCCGTCCTGCCGAGTGCTATCGTTGGGCTCGCTTTTCAGACGTGGACCTTCTGTCGCACGGGCGTACGGCGCAGCCGGCAGTCCTTCGGCAGCATGGTGCCCTGGTTGTGCCAGCAGACGTAGCACTCCGTCGGCCGGACCTTTTGGCCCTGCCGAACGCAGGGCAGGGCGTGCGGGCAGCCCGTGCAGAGATAGGCACACCCCTTGCAGACACGCAGGCGTCTCTTGATGGAGCCGGTATTCATCCGACGTCTCCTTCCCGATACACAGCGCGATCCGGCCGTCCTCCCGGTTTCTCTTCGGTCCTTCACCCGCAATTCCCATCGGCCGATTTCCGACGCCACTTAACGTCCGAGAAGACCGTGCTCCGTGGCACCTGAACGCCGAGCGGCGCAGGAGCGTATGCCGCAGTGGGGCGCAAGGAGGTGGCGAAATCGCGGCCAATGTGTTAAAATGGTGAAGTACTGTTCGGGTGGCGTCCGCTGTGGGCTGCGAGAGACCCCGCTCGCGGCTGTGGAAGAGCGAAACCTCCTTCAGGAGAGAGGACTGCATGGGTGCAGGTCGGTCAAGAGCACTGTGGGTGCTGCCGCTGGTGGTGTCAGGTCTGTGGGCCGCTGCGGCGGCCGGTCAAGGCCGGCCCGTGCGACCCGGCGACGAGATGCAGGTCGTCATCAACGAGTTCATGGCGTCGAACCGCAGCACGGTCCAGAGCCCCGACCGCCGATACAGCGACTGGATCGAACTCTACAACCCCTCTAACACCAGCATCGACCTGGCCGGGATGTATCTGAGCGACGATTCGTTGAACCCCACGAAATGGCAGTTTCCCGTAGACTCGCCCTCATCGACCACGATTGCTCCGGGCGGCTATCTGCTGATCTGGGCCGATGGCGGCATTGCGGCGGCGGGCCTGCACGCGAGCTTCCAGCTTGGTGCCGATGGGGAAGAGATCGTCCTTGTCGCAAGCGACGGAACGACGGTGGTCGACAGCTTGGTCTTCGGCCCCCAGCGTCCGGACATCTCCTATGGCCGCTATCCGGACAGGGGCGACGAATGGCGATTCATGGCGGTCCCGACACCGGGCGCCGCCAACGTCAGCGTCTACGAGGGGCTCACCGAAACGCCGCGAATCAGCCGGACCGGTGGCCTGTTCACCGAGCCGCTGACGATCACGCTGACCACAGAGACGCCGGACGCGACGATCTATTACACAACTGACGGCAGCGTTCCCTACAGCGAAGCGAGGCAAAGGCCCGGGGGCAACATCTACTCCGGGCCGATCCAGATCACGAACACGACGACGGTCCGAGCCGTTGCCTGGCGGCCCGGATGGCGCCAGAGCGAAGTCAGCAGCGAGCGGTACATCTTCATTTCACGCGACCTGCGAGGCTTCAGTTCCAACCTGCCCTTGATCGTCCTGGATCAAAGCGAAAATCAGATCACCGCCGCACGCAGCTCCGAGGCCTATCTTGCCCTGGTCGACCGCGACTCCGACGGCCGGGCCCGGCTCTCCGGACCTGCGACCGTACACAGCCGCGTCATGGCCAGCGTTCGCGGATCGAGCTCGCAGCAGTTTCCGAAAGCGATGTTCGGCGTCCATCTGGTCGATGACGACGGTCGCAATCGCAAGGAGCCGCTCCTCGGCATGCCTGCCGAACATAATTGGGTCCTCTACGCCCCGTACAGCGACAAGAGCCTGATGCGAAACACCGTTGCCTACGGGATGAGCAACGACATCGGCCGCTATGCCCCGCGGACCCGGTTCGTCGAGCTGTTCCTGCACAGCGGCGTCGGCCCCCTGAGCTATTCGCACTATCACGGGGTCTACGTCCTGGTCGAGCGGATCAAATGGGCCGAAGGGCGGGTCGAGATCGCCAAGCTGGAGCCGGCCGACGATTCCGAGCCCGAGATCACCGGCGGGTATATCATCAAGAAGGACCGGCTCGGCCCCGGCGAGCAGGGGCTGCGCACGTCGCGCGGCGCCCATCTGGCCTACGTCCGGCCCAGCGAGCGAGATATCACCGCCATCCAGCGTCAGTGGCTGATCGGTTATCTGAACCGATTCGAAAGCGCCCTGTTCGGCGGCGGCTTCACCGATCCTCACGCCGGATACGTCGCGTTCATCGACCCGGAGTCGTTCGTCGATCTCCATCTGATCACGGAACTGTGCAAGGAAATCGACGGCTATCGCCTCAGCACCTTCATGCACAAGGATCGGGACGGCAAGCTGACGATGGGCCCCTTGTGGGACTTCAATCTGAGCCTCGGCAACGCCGATTACCTCGACGGCTGGGATCCGCAGGGCTGGTACTACCCGCTGATTTCTCAGTCGGATTACCTTCACGGCTGGTACACCCGCCT
>JAAYBA010000638.1 GCA_012719085.1 Planctomycetota bacterium | reverse complement strand
TCCCTCGGCACGAGGTTCCCCATGCGCGGAGAACTTCCAATCCGGTCGTGTTCTAACGTCTGCACCGAGCGACAGAGATCACGGTCTGCGCAGAGCGGGCATGGGTGTAGGCCCATGCGATGTCATAATCATCATTCATATCGAAAGGAGCGAAACATGGACAGGTTACGAACTTACCGAATCACTGTGGTGGCATGGAGCCTGATTGCGGGACTCACGGCAACCGGATGGGCCAGAGTCATCTATGTCGATGGCGCTTCCGCCGTCGCCGGCAACGGCTCATCCTGGACCGGTGCCTTTGTGCATCTCCAAGATGCGTTGGCCGTCGCCGACAGCGGCGATGAAATCCGGGTCGCCCAGGGCGTCTACACGCCCGATCGGGGCATCGGCATCGTTCCAGGCGACCGCGACGCGTCGTTTCACCTCGTCAGCGGGGTGACGCTGGCGGGCGGCTACGCCGGCCTGGTCGGAGACGACCCCGACGAGCGCGACGTCGAACGCTACGAAACGATCCTCAGCGGCGACCTGAACGGCGACGACGGCGAGATCACTGACGCGTATCATCTCGCCGATTCCCCGAGCCGAAGCGACAACAGCGTCAATGTCGTTGTGGCTGAAGGCGTATCTGCTTCTGTACTCGATGGATTCACCATCCGAGACGGACACTCGCCCGACGTCACCGGCGGACATGCAACAGACGGGGGTGGAGGTCTGCGTATCATCGGTAGCAGTCTGGCCGTGCGACGCTGCACGTTCACACGCAATTGGGGTCCGGAAGGCGGCGCCATATTCATGCGTCACGCTCGGGGAGATATGGAGACCCTTTCAGAGATCCATGACAGCAAGTTCCTCCTGAACGCCTCAGGCAAGTATGGTGGGGCCATATTCGCGCAGGGGGGACGTCTGGCACTGGTGGATTGCGAATTGGGCATGGCCTGCTCCGCCAGAGGCGGGGCGATGTACGCCGAATCGGTCGATCTGTCCCTGTCCGGCTGTGTGATCCGTGAGAATGCGGCCGTCGATACAGGTGGAGGACTGTATCACGTCAACGGCAATCTGAGTGTGACGGATTGCGACTTCGCCGCGAATACCCTCCAACCACAGACGGCACCCGGCGCTCGGAGTTCGGGCGGGGCCATGGCGATCTACATTGCCTCTAACTACCAGGTCTCCGTGGCCGACTGCGTGTTTTGCGACAACTGGGCCGATAGAGGTGGCGCCATTTCAGGGAACCTGAGCAGTGTCGTGCGTTGTCGCTTCAGCGGCAACACCGCTTACCAAAGCGGGGCGGCCGTCTATGGTTCTGGCGGCCTGTCCAGCGAGCAATGCCTCTTCGTGGGCAACCGGGTGCTGGATGACGGCGTCGTGATCGAATCCCGGACTCCTCTGCTGCTGACAAACACCACGATCGCCGACAATCGGACACCTAACGGTTCGCTGTTTGGCGCGGTGGGCCGCGCGCCGGCGAGCGTGGTCCTTCGTAACAGCATCGTATGGGATGAGACGCCGATGTTTGAGGATGGACGCGTCAGTTACATGAACGTGTCGGTGAGCTACACCAATACTCTGGGGGGCTGGCCGGGCGAGGGGAACACGGACATCGATCCGTTGTTTGCCGCCCCTGGGTATTGGGATGCGGACGAAGATGTGTGGGTCGATGGCGATTATCACCTCCAGAGCCAGGCCGGACGCTGGGACCCGGTCGCGCAAGGCTGGGTCCAGGATGACGTGACCAGTCCGTGCATCGACGCCGGCGACCCAACCGCTCCAGTCGGCGACGAGCCTTCCCCCAACGGCGGCATCGTCAACCTCGGCGCCTACGGCGGCACCGCCGAAGCCAGCAAGTCCTGGTTCGACGGTCCGACGCTTGATCTGCCTTCGACCATCGCTCGCTGATGTGGATCCGACGCTGCAACGCGACGCTACGCGTTGCAGCGTCCATTTCCATCGACATCATGTGGACAGCAAAGGCGCACCCCACAGCGTGATGGTTGCCGTCCGCCCGCACGACG
>JAAYBA010000637.1 GCA_012719085.1 Planctomycetota bacterium | reverse complement strand
TCATCAGTAAACCTCCGGCACAAACGTCTGATCGGTGATCGGCGGGCGGACGTAGCCCTTCTCTTCCTGTCGGGGCGGCAGCTCGATGGGCTCGGGCGTCAGGTCCCGATACGGAATCTGGCTCAGCAAATGGTGGATGCAGTTCAGGCGCGCCCGCCGCTTGTTGTCGGCAGCCACCACATACCACGGGGCCTGCTTGATGTCCGTGCACTGGAACATTTCGTCCTTGGCCTTCGAATATTCCACCCAACGGGCACGAGACTCCATATCCATTGGGCTGAGCTTCCACCGTTTGACCGGATCGTCGATTCGGGCCTGGAAGCGCTGCTCCTGCTCCTCGTCCGAGACCGAGAACCAGTACTTGATGAGGATGATGCCCGAACGGATCAGCATCCGCTCGAACTCCGGACAGGACCGGAGGAACTCGCGATACTCCGGCTCCGTGCAGAACCCCATCACGCGCTCGACGCCGGCGCGATTATACCAACTCCGATCGAACAGCACCATCTCCCCGGCCGCCGGCAGATGAGCGACATACCGTTGGAAGTACCATTGCGACCTCTCCCGCTCGGTGGGCGTCGCCAACGCCGCCACCCGGCAGATGCGCGGATTCAGCCGCTGGGTAATCCGCTTGATCACCCCGCCCTTGCCGGCCGCATCGCGCCCCTCGAACAAGACCAGGACTCTGAGGCCCTCGTGCCGAATCCATTCCTGAAGCTTGACCAGCTCGATCTGAAGCTTGTTGAGCTCGCACTCGTAGACCTTCTTTTTGATCTTGCGGGCGTCCTTCTTCTGGGGTTCGATGAATCGCGCCGCTGTTCGGTCGCGCGCCGAACTCGCATCGGCCGACCTCGATCGCTTATGGGACTTTGTCGCGTTCATGAGCCTTCCTTCATCGCGAAGCCGGACGCCCCCCCGGCCACGGCGATGGCAGCGGACAGGCGGTCTGGCTATGACCATTTGTCGGCCAGATGAACCATCGGCTTGACCGACAAGGGTGTTGTCGCTACCTTCGTTTCCGTCAGAATGCATCGGGACGCCGATTTTCGGCCCTCTCTTTGGAGGTTGACCCATGGACAGACAGAAGATCAATCGCCGCGAATTCCTGAAGGTCGTGGGTGCGGGGGCGGGGGCGGCCTTGGCCGGCACCGGGCGTTTGGTAACCGCCGCGGACAGAACCAAGCCGGCCCAGACGGCGATCCCCCGCTGGCGAGGGTTCAATCTGCTGGACTACTTCTCGCCCCGGCCGATGCGGCCGAACAGCTCCAGCCGAACCACCGAGGACGATCTGCGATGGATGAGCGACTGGGGCTTCGACTTCGTCCGTCTGCCGATGGCCTATCCGCAGTGGATCGATTTCGACCGGTCGCAGCGCATCACACCCGACGATATGTACAAGATCAAGGAAAGTGCCCTGGAATACATCGACGGGCTCGTGGAGACGGCCCACAAGCACGGCCTGCATGTCAGCCTCAATTTCCATCGCGCGCCCGGCTACTGTGTCAACGCCGGGTTCTATGAGCCGTTCAATCTCTGGAAAGACCAGGAGGCCCTCGACGCCTTCGTCTTCCACTGGGGCATGTGGGCCAAACGATACAAGGACATGCCCCCGTCGAAGATCAGCTTCGATCTGGTCAACGAGCCGAGCATGCGCGAGGACATGAACGACCAGCACTCCAAGCGCGGGCCGGTGCCGGGCGACGTGTATCGGCGCGTCGCCGAGGCGGCGGCCAAAGCGATCCGAGCAGCCAACCCGAACCATCTGGTCATCGCCGATGGCAACAACGTGGGCAACGACGTGATCCCGGAGATCGTCGATCTGAACATCGCCCAGAGCTGTCGGGGGTACAATCCCGGATATATCTCACACTATAAGGCGCCGTGGGCTTTCTCCGACGTGGAGAACCTGCCGGCCCCCGTCTGGCCTGGGACGATGGGCGGCCAGTACTGGGACCGTGCCCGGCTGGAGAGATACTATCAGCCGTGGATCGATCTGGCGAAGAAAGGCGTGGGCGTGCACTGCGGAGAGTGCGGCTGCTGGATCAAGACGCCGCACGACGTCTTCCTCGCCTGGTTCGGCGACGTCCTCGACATCCTGACGACCAATGGAATCGGCTACGCCTTGTGGAACTTCCGCGGCCAGTTCGGCATCCTCGATTCCGGACGCGAAGACATCGAATACGAGGACTGGCACGGCCACAAGCTCGACCGCAAGCTGCTCGACCTGCTTGGCAGGTATTAACCCGCATCGACGCCCGCACGGCGTGTCGCATGGGCCGCCGGCTCCGGGCCAATCACCGCAGCATTTGGGCTATACCAAATCCAGAGTCAGCCGCACTGCCGAGGCCGGCGGAAAGGCGTAGATCAGGTCGGACCCTGTAATACGCGCACGACCGTCCAGGGGAATGAGAACATTCGGGTTTTCGAAACTGTTGTGCGCACGGATATCGTGATGCGACAGGGTGCGCACCGAGGCCTCTCGAACCGTCGCTCCGGGGATGAGAATCTCCGTTTCCCGTGTCTCCGTGATGCTCGGGTTGACCACCGTCAAGACCAGGCGCTTGCCGTGCAGAGACGCCGAGCCGGCCAGCCCGGACAGGGTGCCGTCGCCCTGGTGGATGTCCGGCGCGGAAAACTCGGTGCGTACGGATTGGCCCTTCTGGTGGGCGGCGTACATTTCGAAGACATGGTAGTTCGGCGTCGTGATGAACTGGTCTTCATGAGCGAGGAACAGCGATTGGAGATTGTTGACCAGTTGGGCGATGTTGGCCATGACCACCTTGTCGGCGTGACGATTGAAGATATCCAGGGTCAAGGCCGCCACCAGAGCGTCGCGCAGCGTAGAGGTCTGGCCGAACAGATGGGTACGGTGGACCTCCGTTCCGGCCGGGTGCCATGTGCCCCACTCGTCGATCGCCAGCTTGACCCGATGATCGGCGTCGAACTCGCCCATGGCGGTCCAGTGGTTTCGGATCAGCCGATCCATGGCCGCCCCCTTGCGCAGCAATTCGTACCAATCGTCCGGCCCGAAATCGAGGGCCCCTTTGCCGGCCGTTCCACAGTAGTAGTGCAATCCCCAGCCGTATACGCGATTCAGGTACCCCTTGCCGCGCCGTGTCAGAGCTTCGAAGAAACCCCGTGTCCAGCTTTCATCCCAACTGTTTGGGCCGGCCGCGATAAACGACGGGGCCACATCGAAATGCGGGACCCAGGAAGTGAAACGGCGAAACTCCGTCGCATACTCCTGTGGGGTGAAGTCGCCGCCACAGCCCCAGGACTCATTGCCGACCCCCCAGAAGCGCACACGGAATGGATCGCGACAGCCGTGGGCCTCCCGCTGCCGGGCCAGGGTCGTCGCACCGGCCGGCGCATTGCAGTACTCGACCCACTCGTGAAAGTCCCGAGCGGACAGACCGCGCACGTTGGCCGCCAGATACGGCTCGGCGTCGATCAGGCGGCAGAAGGTGATGAATTCGTCCGTCCCGAAGTGGTTCGGCTCATACTTGGCCGGGCCATCGGGCGCCCCCTGCAGAAAGCCGGTATTGATCCAGAAATTGGCACGAGATGGACGCTGGTGACGCGGACCGACGCCGTCGCGCCAGTTGTAGCTGTCGGCAAAGCAGCCCCCCGGCCATCGCACAACCGAAGGTCTCAGACGACGCATACAGTCAACAAGGGCCTTCCGCACGCCGGCGTAGTTGGGGATGGCTGATTCCTCACCGACCCAGATTCCGTCATAGATCACGCCGCCGATGTGTTCGGCGAAGTGTCCGAAGATATCCGGCGAGATCGCACCAATCGGCTCGTTGAGAAGCACGTCGATTTTGCATCGCGAACCTGCCGCGTGAAGCGGCAAGCCGCCGCTCAACATCAGGGCACTTGTGCAGGCGGCTTGTTTGAGGAAGTCACGTCGCTGAATCATCGCCATCGGAATGCTCCTTCTCTTGTCGGAATTCGCAACCCCTGTCTGCCGGGCCACTCGAATGCTCACTCGAATCTCAGGATCGTCAACGAGTTCGCGGGAAACGCGTAGATCACCGCCCGACCGTCCGTGTTTGTTGCCAGAGGCCGGGTCTCTTCAATCGGAACGATGCGCCGCGGCTCCTGCGGACTGTTGATCCCGTCCAGTTCGCCCGTCAGCGTCACGACACGGACGGTATCGTTCTGCGGAGCATAGTCCTCGAATTCGATATGTGCCTCCAGGGACCGGGACGCCATATTCACGACACGGAGGACGACGGTGCGTCGGTCTTCGCTGCACGTGGCCGTGACATCCAGATGTCGATCCGGGTCCTCGACCGTGGTCTTCAGACACAGAGGCTGGTAGTGGGCGGCGAACATCTGCGTAACGTAATAGGGAGGCTGAGCCCAGACCTGCGAAGGATCCAGGAAGAGCAGGCCCTGATCCCAGCCGTTCTCGTTCTGCCCGTACGGTTGCAGGCAGTTGGCCGAGCAAACGACGGGCACGTCATTCCCCTGTCGCATCAACTCATTGATGGCGTGGGCGTTGGACAGGGCCCGGCGCAGGGCATGATTGCCGGCATTGAGCTCGAAGACCGCCACCTTGAACCGCGCCTCAGGCCGAATCTGTCGCAAGGCCGCGATGAAACTGGGGATGCCTCCCAATCCGTCAGGTTCACGCGGCCGGTCGGTCCAGACGTGCACGTCGAACCAGACCTCCTGGCCATGCCGGACGGCGAGATCAAGGATCTTCTCATGGGCCGCCAGAGTGGTAATGCGAGGGGCACCCTGGAAATCGTAAGGATCCCGGATCACTCGGTCGTAGGCGAAGTCGCCGACAACGACGGTGATCGTGGGGTCCTTTTGCCAGATCGCCTCGGCCATCGGCTTGAACCGCTGCCAGTACGTCTCGTCGACAGCCTCTTCATTGCCGAGCTGAATGTACCTCAATCGGTACGGCTCGGGCCGCCCGTTCTGGGCGCGTCGGCGTCCCCACTCGCTGTTGACCGGCCCGTTGACATACTCAACGAAGTCCGCCATGTCCTGCGGCGTCTGGCCCATGTTGAATGCGGGAATGGCGAGGAATCCGGCCGCCCGACAGAAATCGATGAAGTCGAGGATGCCCCAGCCATTGCTGGAGTGGGGAAACCAGAACCCCCTATACGCCGGACGCAGATCGCGCGGACCGATCATGTTCTTCCAGCGATAGGTGTCGATGTTCACCATGCAGCCGCCGTAGCGAAGAACGGTCAGGCCCTGCTCGATCAAAGCCTCGGCAACGTCCTTGCGGACGGGCAGATCTTTGAACCGACCCCACGGACCGGGCTGCAGGAAGGCATAGCCCAGATCGACCGAACCAGGCCGCACCAGTTTGACAGCGAACCGCGCGCTCTTGTCGGTTCGGTCGGGAGTCAGCGTGAAATCGAGACGCCGCCATGAGCCGGCCTCCAGCGACAGGGCCTTTTCCGCATAGACATGCGCGCCGTCGGCGCTTTCCAGGGCCACGCTCACAACAGTGGGCTTCTGACAGCGCGCCCATATCAGCCCTTCGTACGGCTTGCCGGCCCGGACGCAGAGACCCCAGCGGTTCAGACCCTGGTTGTCGATTCCCACTTCGCCTTGGCCGTCGACAAACGTCACGCGTTGACTGTGCCGGCCCGTGAACGGCTCGTCCACAATCAGATCGTACCGTCCCCGGACCGATCCGCGTTGCAGCGGTCGCCACATGCCGCTGACGTTCCCCAGGTCCTGTCTGGGGCGAACGTCCAAGCGGGCCTGCTGTCCGTTTCGGTCGATCACGAGATTTCGAAAGCGCGCATCGACGTGCCAGGTGCGCAATCCCACACCGCCCGCCGCCATTGCGTGTTCGGCGTCTTCATAGAGGAGGACCCGCGTGCCATCCAGCAGAATCTCGAGGGCCGGCCCCTGGCAGGAGACCTCCAGGGCGATCCACCGATCGAGTGGAACGTCGCAGGGCGTGTCGCTGATGTGTTCCCAGTTGTGACGGTGACGCCCGAGGCGCAGGAGTTGCCGCGCCGGGTTCAGGGCGATCTCGTAGCCGATGAACGCGTCGGCTCCCGGGCCCGCCTCCCTGACCTTGACGAGGAGTCCGGCGAATCCGTCCTGCCTGGAGGGCAGCTTCATCTCGACGCGGACTCGCCCATCGCCCAGATCGATGTCCCTGGCGACAATCTTGCTGCCGCCGTCGCCAGCCACACAGAGATCCTCCCCGCAGGACGTCCACTCGCCGCCGTACCGTTCGAAGCCCTCCCAGGACACGAGGGCGGGCTCTTGAAAGCTCTCCCCGTAGAGCATCTGGCTGTAGATTCCGCCGTAGACTTCGTGGTTGACGTCTTCCAGACAGGCGCCGGTCATGTACCGCGTGATCCGATGGCTCACCTCGTCGCCGACTCGGATCGTCGCCACCTCACCGCTTTGGGCGCCCGGGGACAGCATGCAAATCATCAATAGAATCGTTGCGTGCGCACGGCTCATGGCCGATCACCTCCTTTGCAGTCAATGGAATCGCCGACGCCCTCAGGGCATACATGTGCCGGCTCACAATCTGGTCCTGGTATTCCGGCGCCAGCTCACAGAAATACCCGCTCCATCCCCAGACGCGGACAATGAGATTCCTGTGCCGCTCGGGATGGCGCCTGGCGTCCCGCAAGGTCTCGATGTCGAGCGTATTCAGTTGCAACTGTTGGCAGCCCAGGTGAGCGAAGGTGCGAATCAGCATGGCCACCCGACGAATGGAACCCGGATCGCGGAACACCGACTCGGCCAGTTCCATGGTGATCGGTCCGCCATTGCAGATCCGGGCGTAGTCCAGCTTGCTGAACGTCTGCAAGACGCTGATCGGACCTCGCACCACGGCACCGGGAGAAGGCGCCAGATTGGCGCTGAAAAACTCCCCTCGCCGGCGGCCGTCCGCCGTTGCGCCCACAACCGGTTCGGACATTCCCCGACGGCCCTGCGCCAGCCATACATAGTACATGGCCGAACCGCTGCCGGGCCGCAGAAGACCGCCTCGCCCGTTGTCACCGTACGATTCGCAGGCACCGGCGAACCGGTCCAAAAGCCACACGAGAAGGGCATCCACGGACTCGTCGTTGTTGCCGACTTTGGGGGCGCCGTGCTTGAGCTCTCTCTCGATGGCCTCGTACCCCCGAAGGTTGCTGTCCAGGGCGCGAAGCAGATCCGAAGCGCTGGCGGTCCGGCGTTCGAAAACCACCTGTCGGACCGCCGCCAGGGCATCCGCGGCGCTGGACGAGGCCGCCCCGTGAATCCCGAAGTTGTTGTACTGGAGCCCGTGCGAGCAATCCCGCCCCGTCTCCAGGCAGCCGTCCATCAGCACCGAGTAGTAGGGCGCCGGCGGCAGGAGAAGATCGCGATAGGCATCGGCCAACGACCTGACCTGGGCCTCGATGTTCCCGGCCGTACGAGCCAGGATGCATTCGAAGCTCTCTGCCTTTCTCAGGCCCTCGACAATCCCTTCATGAACGGCCGCCGGCAGCGAGACGGCGCCGATGTTGACCACGTCCATGCCCCTGCCGGGAATGATGTACTCCCAGCAGGCCGCCACCGTATAGTCCCTGGCGTCTTCGAGATCGTATCCATGTCTCACAAGACCGGGAATGACCACCTCGTCATTGGAGTATTGCGGGAATCCCAGCCCGCGCCGGGTCAGTTTCGCCGCCAACTCCAGCAGGTCGAGATCCGTATCCGGCGTGACACGCAGGTTGATCTTGGGATCGATCATGCTGACTTCGAGGGCCACACGCAGGGCCATATAGGTCAGCGGATTGACGCCGCACGAACCGTCGCGCCGAACGCCGCCAAGCATGAGGCTCTGGCCATTGTCCCCCTGCTGCACCCCCGGATACAGATCGCTGTCCTTGTTCAGGGAGATAAAGAACTCGGCCAACAGCGCTTCGGCTTGCGGCTCATCGAGACGTCCGCTGTCCAGATCGGCCTTGAGATAGGGCCACATGTACTGGTCGAATCGCCCCAGACCACAATGGTAGTGGCCGCTCATCCACAGCACCGCGTGACAGAGGCGCAGAAACTGAAGGGCTCCACGGAACGAACGAGGTTTGCGCGCGGGCACCTGCTCCAGCACGTCTGCCACATCCTGCCGGAGCCTCTCTCGCGCCCCGCGGGCATAACGATCGGCCAACGCCAGCACCGCGTCGATGGTCTCAATGGCACAATCGAGGAATTCCACGGCGGCCGGATCGGTGGCCAACCTCGCCCGTGTCGCCTGGGCCGCCGCCCGACGGCCCAGCAGTCCCTGGTCGAGGACCATCTCCCAATCGGCACAGATGTTGCTGATCGGGCCCAGCTCATGCAGCTTTCGGTGCGACGTCAGAGCGATCCAGTCCGAAGGGTTGTACAGTGGAGGAACGGATTGCACGGTTCGCACAAACACGATGCGTTCGTCGGGGGCAATGACCACCTGTTCGGCCTCGCACATACGACGCGTCAGGCGAGCGCTTCGCCGCACCCACGAAAGGCCCTCTCGTTCGCACTCGGCGAGGATTCCGATCTCCGGCCCACGACGCAGACTCCTGTGAGCGCCATTGCGGACCGATTGTCGCATGCTTTCCAGACGGCTATCCATTCTCCTGCCCCTCTTCGGTTGTCCACCCCACCACGGTTGCCTTCAATCCCACGTCCGTGAAGCAAGTCACATTCGCATTGACGGCCCGGGTTTCGTCCCAGGAGGGTTGAAACGACAAACCCAGGCCTTCATACTTCCCCCCTGCCGCCCGATTGTAGGGCAGCAGATTCACCTCCACCAGGCCGGGAAGATCCCGGACAACCTCGGCGATAGCAGTCAGATTGCAGTCGGTGTCGGTCACCCCCGGCACAAGCGGCACACGAACAACATAGGGAATGCCCATCTCCGCCAGAGACGAAAGGTTCTTCAGAATCGGACCGTTTTCCTGCCCCGTGAAACGTCGGTGGTCCGTCGGATCGATCAGCTTGAGGTCGAAATAGACCAGGTTGCAGCGCCGTGCCACAAGACGGAAATCGTCTTGCTCGGCATAGCCCGAGGTGTCCAACACCACATGGGTATCCTCCAGCCGATCGATCACCTCGGCGACAAACGGCGTCTGCATCAATGGTTCTCCGCCGGAGAACGTCACGCCGCCCTCACCGGCCCGGAGGATATGAGCCTGTCGATTGAGAAGACGAGCCAGATCCTCGGCCGAGATGTTCTGACCGACGGTGCGGCTTCCGGCCGCTGTGGACAAGGTCTGAAACGCACGCACGAATCCTTCGGGATTGTGACACCAGGCGCAGCGCAGCGGGCAGCCCTTCAGGAATACCGTGGTTCGTATGCCCGGGCCATCGTGCACCGCAAACTCCCTGATATCGAAAATCGTTCCGATCATCATGATTGTCCCGAATCAGAGCGACTCCATCGGACGGACGTTCTCCGTCTGGCGTGCCCGATCTTCTTGCATCTGCCGTTTCGACTGCGCTCGTTTGTTCTTTCGACGCTTGAGCATCTCATCGGTAACGACCCCGATGAAGATGACGGTGCCCATCACGGCGAAATCCAGTGAACTGCGGATCCCGAGCAGATTCACGAGGTTCTTCAGGACCTGCAGCAGCGCGGTGCCGATGAGAATCCCGACCACCGAGCCTTCTCCCCCTCGCAGCGAGCAGCCGCCCAGCACGGCGGCGGCAATGCCGAAGAGTTCGTAAAAGCTGCCGTGCGAAGAAGGCTGAACCGCGTTGGCGTAGAACGCGAAGAAGATTGCCGAGACGGCCCCCAGACCGCCGGAGATCACGTAAGCAGAAGTGATGACTCTCTTGGTGTTCACGCCGGAGAATCGCGCCGCTTCTTCATTCTGTCCAACCGCCAGGAGATATCGGCCATAGACCGAACGATGCAGCACCACCCATGCCATCGCGCCGATA
The DNA here is from genome assembly GCA_012719085.1 of Planctomycetota bacterium. Classification (GTDB taxonomy): domain Bacteria; phylum Planctomycetota; class Phycisphaerae; order Sedimentisphaerales; family Anaerobacaceae; genus Anaerobaca. Next base: position 5,566 of record JAAYBA010000637.1, on the reverse strand, counting down.
ACACACAGCAGGACAAACGGGATGGGAATCCCCAGCACGTTTCCCGTCGCCAGAGCCGCCAGGGTCTGGAAGTCCTGGCAATGGCCGAATCCCTTGGTCGAATCGTCGGCCAGGAAATTGGCCAGGCCCCGGTACCACAGCAGGCCGCACAGCGTAATGATGAACGGCTGCACTCCCAGCCGGGTGACCACCAGACCATGAAACAGCCCCAGAAGGCCGCCCAGGACCAGGACCGCCGCGACAACCAGAGGCCACGGGAGCCGAAAGTCCACCAGCCCCACACAAAGCAGAACGCCCAGGAAGGAGAACAGAGAGCCGGAAGACAGATCGATCCCGCCGGTGACGATCACGAAGCCGACGCCGATGCTGAAGATTCCGAACATGCCGATCAGGCGAGCCGTGTTCTGCAGGTTGGTCGCGCTGAGAAAGCGCGGGTTCATCAGCGCCAGCGCCGTGCACAGAACAACGAAAATCAGCAGGATGCCGATATCCTTTTTCATGATTTCGTCTCCATCGTCTCGGCCTCGGCGGATCCTACCGCCCAATGCATGATCGTCTCTTCGCAGAAGGCCTCTCGATCCACGGCGCCGGTGATGCGTCCCTCGTGCATCACCACAATGCGATCGCTGACGGACAGGAGTTCCTCCATATCCGAACTGATCATCACGATGAAAACGCCCCGAGCGGCCAGTTGACGCATGAGCTGATAGATCTCCGCCTTCGCGCCGACGTCGATGCCCCGCGTCGGCTCATCCAGGAAGATGACCTTCGGCCGCATGGACAGCCACTTGCCCAGCACGATCTTCTGCTGATTGCCGCCGCTAAGATTGCGAGCCTTGGTCTCCGGCGAGGGAGTCGCAACATTCAGGGCGCGACACTGTCCGGCGGCCGCCCGTGCCTCGGCGGCGCGGTCGATCCATCCCCAACGGGCGTATCGGCCCAGATTGGCCAGGCTGATGTTCTCCCGCACGTTCATTTCGGCGATCAGGCCCGACCGGCGCCGGTCCTCGGGGACGAGATAGATGCCCTGGTCGATGGCGTCCCGCGCCGATTCGATGCGAAGCGTTCGTCCCGCCAGGCGGATCTGGCCGCTGAGTCGCGGATCGATGCCGCAGACGGACCTGGCCACCTCGGACCGGCCGGCGCCGACCAGGCCGGCAAATCCCAGGATCTGCCCGGCGGAGACGGAGAAGGAAATCGCCGCATCCGGATGGGCCTTGGTGCGCAATCCACGTACCGCAAAACACTCCGACGACACCGCTGCCGGCGTCCGCTGTGGGATCGCCAGGTCACGACCGACCATGAGTCGGACCATGGACTGGTTCTGAATCTCGTCGCCGCAGAGCGACCCGACGTTGCAGCCGTCCCGCAACACTTCCACCCGATCTGCCAGGTGTCTGACCTCGGACAGTCGATGGGAGATGTAGATCACGCTGACTCCGGCGGCTCGCAGATCGCGAATGATCGCCAGGAGTCTGTCGGTTTCGGTTGGCGTCAGGCTGCTCGTGGGCTCGTCCATGATCAGGATGCGCGCGTCGAGCGACAGCGCCCGGGCGATCTCGACCTGCTGGCGCTGGGCCAGAGACAGGGAGGCCACGCCCGTCTCGGGCGAAACCGCCAGACCCAGCCGTTCCAGATACGGCCTGGCCGCAGCGTACAGGCGACGCCGGTCGATCAGTTGCAGAGGCCCGCCACAGCGAGGTTCGCGCCCCAGGAAGATGTTGCCGGCCACATCCAGATTGTCCAGGCTGTGCAGTTCTTGGTGAATGAAGGCGATCCCCAGGGCCATGGCGTGACGCACATCACGAACGCCCACCTCCCGGCCACGAATCCGGATTTGTCCGGCATCGGGTCGGACCACCCCCCCCAGGACGTTCATCAGGGTGGACTTGCCGGCGCCGTTTTCGCCGACCAGCGCCACGACTTGCCCTTCGTACACGTCCAGACAGACCGATCGCAGCGCGTGTACGCCGGAGAACTGCTTGTCGATGCCGCGCATCGTCAGGATGGGCTCGGCGTCATACCTCATCGTGAAACCGACTCGCCCAGTCGCAGTGCCTGCATCTTGTCCATGAACTCGCCCGCATCCTGCTGCTTGATCACCCGAGTGGGAATGATGATCTGCTTGTCCGGCGGAATGCCGGACGCATCTCCCTTGACGATCCTCGCCAGCAGATGGATGGCCTGATAGCCGAACTCAAAAGGCTGCTGGACCACAGAGGCGTAGATGTGCCCGTCCTTGATCCCTTGGAGGGCATCTTCCTCCTCGTCGAAGCAAATGACCTTGACTTGGCCCAGTTTGCCGGCGTCCTTGAGGGCGTGTAGAATCGCCGGTCCGTTGTAGCTCCAGAGCCCCACAAAACACTCGATCTCCGGATACTTGACCAGTGTGTCATTCACGTTGGCCTTGGCACGCACGCGATCGATATCGTCCGTCCGAATGTCCACCACTTCAATCTGCGTATCCCGGATGGCCTCGGACAGCCCTTCAATACGTTCCTTGGCGTTCTGCGCATCCTTCTTGCCGACGAAGAGCATGACCTTTCCACCGTTCGGGAGCAGTTCTCTGAGCAGCCGGCCGGCTTCCCGTCCGGCGTCGACGTTGTTGGTTCCCACATAGCATTGTCGTCGGCATTCGGGGATGTCGCTGTCGGTGATCACCACGGGAATCTGCCCGGCCAACCGATCGATGAGCGGGCCCTGGTTGGCCGGATCCAGCGGCGTGACGGCAATGCCGTCGATTCGGCGCGTCTGGAGATCCTCCAGGACGCGCCTCTGCTCGACGGCCGTGCCGTCGGTCGTGAAGCGAAATTCGACCGTGACGTCGTCGAGCTCCCGGTCCGCTTGTTCGCAACCTCGTCGGGCAAAGGTCCAGAAATCGGTGGACGCGCCGGCTACAAACGCCAGTGTCGTGTTGTGCGAATCTCCATCGTCCCCGTCCTTGCCACAGCCGCACAAGGCCACGGCCAGCCCCAGACACACCCCCCACGCGATCATGCGGCGTCCTGTCATGCTGCACCTCACTTTTCACCTTCGGTTCAGGTCCGTTCCTGTGCGACGACCCGAATCAGAATAGCAGAGGGCTTGACACGTGTCAAGTCTCTTCGGTCACAATTCCCGGCGTACGCTTGCGGAGTGCGGCCTCTCCTACTTCACTGCCCACTCCAGGATGCCGCCGGAGCAATCCGGCTGCAATTCGGCTTCGATCCGCAGTGACGTCGTCTCCACCGCCTCGAAATGCGCCTGGTTGAATTGGTCCTTCTCTGTGCCGTAACCGACGTCTCCCGGGACCGGTTGCCAACGCCCGTCGCGACGGTACAGCAACCGCCAGGAGGCCGGCACCGCACAGTGGCCCCCCGCCGGACGATCGTCCCACCAATACACGGCGACGGACGACACGCGTCGCGGCCGGTCGAAGTCATACTGGACCCACTCGGTCACTCCCCTGTGATCCCACCAGGTGTGCCGGGGAATCGAATGGTCATTCGAACTGGACGGTTCCACGCCGTCGTTCAGCGCGCCGACCGTATCGCGATCGAAACAATGCGAGCAGCGAGCCGTGAAGCCGGCGGCCATCCCCAGGGAGGCGGCCAACGCCTCGTCCTCCGGAATCCACACGTCGATGCGTGAATCCGAGGCCCTGTTGTCCTGAGCGAAGAACGGGATGGCCGTAAGGCGCACCCGCTCGACAGGGCCCTCTTGCCGGCGACGGAACGCCTCGCCGCGAATGACATTCATCCCGCCCAGAAGATCGGGCTCGCCGGCGACGGAAAGCGTCGAATCGGCCTGAAGATAGTAGGACGTCTGCTGCGGATTGTCGATCGCCTCCAGACAATAGACCAGAGGACCGGACGCGAGGGCCACCCGACCGCGATCGGCTTGGACCTCCGGACGCGCGTGGATACGCCGCACCTGCATGGGCAGATCCAGAACGATCGTGTCCCCCTTCCTCCAGAGACGCCGGATGGCGGCATAGCCGCGCGTCATTGTCAGACCGCGCAACGATTCGCCGTTGACCCTCACGCGCACCGGTTCCGGCGAAAGATCGGACCGATACAGATCGAACGGGTTCTCTTGCCCCTGCGCCCATCCTGGTATGCGCACGTATACGGTGAACGTCGTCGCCTGCTCCGGATCGACGGTCACCGATACTCGTCCCTGCCAGGGGTAGTTGGTCGTTTGGGCCAGAGCGACTCGGGTCCCATCCCAGTCCAGCTCCGCCTTGCTGCCGATGAACAGGTTCACGTACACGCCCTCGTTGTCGCGGGCGTAAATATACCCTGGAATCGCCGAGGCGATCTTCAGAAACATCGGCGGACAGCATGGACAGCCGTGCCACTCCCAGCGAGGCCGATGGGGACGGGCCAGCGGGTTCTCATAATAATAACGATCGCCCTCCAGCGATATGCCGTTGAGGACGTTGTTGTACAGAGCCCGCTCCAGCTCATCGACATATCTGGCGTGTCCGAACAGAAGGTTCATGTTCCGATGAAAGAAGCCGGCCCCCACCGCCGCGCACGTCTCCAGATAGGCGTCGTTGGGCAGGTCGTAATCGGCGCCGAACCGCTCCTGATCCCGATGGGTGCCCACCCCTCCGGTGATGTGCACCCGCCGGCCGACCATGTTGTCCCACACGCGTGCGGCGGCCGGGACGTAGTCCGGCTCCTGGACATGACGAGCCACGGCGCAGACGCCGGCCCAGAACAGGGTGGCCCGCACCGCATGTCCCTCGATGGTGCTCTGCGCCTGCACGGGCAGATGGTCCTGAGAATACGTTCCCAACGGATCGGTGCCCTGGGGGCGTTGGCGGCCCCGGTCGTCAATCCAGTATTGGGCCAGCGACAGGTAGCGGGCCTCGTCGACAGGGACGGTCAGTCGGGATTTGAGCGACGGCCTCTCGCGGAACAACTCGTACAGTTCCACGAAGGCCTCCTCCGCCAGAGAATGCCCGGGGATCACGCGTTTCTTCGGCGACGGTCCGATGACGTCACAGATGTGATTGGCGAAACGAACCGCCGTTTCCAAAAGCGTGGTCTGGCCGGTGGCTCGGACGTGATGTACCGCCGCCTCCATCATCGCCCCGGCGTCGTACGTCTCGTGCTGCCAGACGATGTTCCCGCCGTTGAGCCCCCATCGCTGATGGGGCCGGTCGAGCTGGGTGAATGTCAGGATGTATCCGTTCGGATCCTTGCTCGCCGCCGCGGCGATTCGCTCGATGATTCCATCCAGCCTCGCCTGGAGGCCTTTGTCCGGAAACGAGACCAGAAAATCCGATGCGCCCCGGATCGTCTCGTAGATCAGCCCGTCGAACCAGGGCGACCCCTCGAAACCGCCGCTCTCCATGCCGGCCACACGATCGAAATTGCGAAGCGCCCCGCTCTTCTCGAACTTGTCCAGCACATCATGGACGGTCTTGTTGCTCCACAGCTTCAGCCTGGGCCCCCAGAAGGCGTCGGTGACCTGAACGTCCCGAATCGGCACCGGCTCCAGGACATGGGTCTGTTCCGCACGAGCCGAACAAACCAACAGCAGCGACAGGATCAGCGTGCCCCTGCCACTGCGACTC
>JAAYBA010000096.1 GCA_012719085.1 Planctomycetota bacterium | reverse complement strand
GAAGGTTTCGCTTGGTAGCCTCGGCCTTCGGCACGATCTTCACGACGTTGTCGGCCTCGACCGCGGCGTAGCCGGCCACGTCCAGAATCGACTGAAGAAACGGATAGATGTCGCCCAGACGGATCGGAGTCGGCGACATGACCGTCACGGTGCCGCTGACGCTCTGATGCGGGATGAAATTGATTCCCGTAATCTCGCCGATGGTCTTCAGGACCGTCCGGATCTCCACGTCCTCGAAGTTGACCTGCACCAGTTCGTCCCGGTCTTGCAGCGACCCAGGAATCGCGGGGCTTGCGATGTCCTGCGCGGGGACCGAAGACGGCTGCGCCCCTGCGCTTGTGACGGCGTCGCCCTGTTGTTGTCCAAATCGGTTCATTGGCATCGGAACCATCTCAGCGACCTCCGCTGAGGCCGTCTGCGGGCGCCATGCGGTGGACGAGACGCTATGGTTTGCCGTCCTGGCCGGTACAAAGGAGATGCCATCGTTCGGCGATGGTCTCGACGCCGGGGTCACATGCGAATGCGCCGGTGCCGTGGGCACCGACAGGGTCTGTGGTTCGTCCGTCTGCCAAGGGGTTTCTTGTCTGGCATGAGGACGTCGCTGGATCGGGCTGACCTGGCTGGCTGAGACCGCCTGGGTGTGTTCCCCGCAGCCGGCGCAGCTCAGCACCAGGACGCCGATGGCAACGACCGCCGAACGGGTCAGAGAATCTATCGGAATCGTATGGTGTTTTGTATTCAAGATGCTCTCCGCTTTCTCACAAATCGAAAGACAGGTCCTTGGCTTTGCCGTTGCGCAGCACGTGGATGTCGATTTTGGACTGGGTCCTGGCCTTCTTGAGAATCTGAAACGCCTTCTGCTTGCTGTCGAGATCCTGGCCGTTGACCGTCTGGACGATATCGCCGTCTCTCAACCCGACCAGAGCGGCCAGAGGGCTCTGGTCCAGGCCGGTGATCTTCAACCCCTCGGTGCGTCCGTTCTTGACGTATGGCTCAATCGTGGCCGTGCGGAACAGATCCTCCACGTATCCGAGCCGTCCGGACGGCGGGGCAGGGGGCTTCACCGTCGCCAGGGACGGGGAGGGGGTTCCCTCGGCCGCGCCGGTTGCGATGGGCTGACTGGGGCTTCTTGGCGTTTGCGCCGTGTGCAAGTGCAGCACCTTCGTCTGTCCGTTGTGGGTCAGGAAGACCCGGTCCGATTCGATTGTCGCAACCGTTGCGGAAGCCACGACATCGCCGATCTTATAGGGACCGGTGATACGCGTGTTGGTGTCCTCGATGATGGCTCTCGACGTGGTCGGGCCGCCTGCGACGACGCCCACAAGTCGCAGGCCGAGCGCCTCGGCCGATCGCAGACTTTCGGCGTTGGAACGCATCGAGGGGGATTCCGGCCGGGGCGACGGGCTCGTGGCGCCGAAGATGTTGCTGTCGACGAGGACCGAGTAATCCGTGTTTCGTCGCGCCTGTGGCAGAGCCTTGATCTGGCCGATCGGTCGTTCATCTCCCGACACGGCCCTCGGCTTCAGTCGGGGCGCGGGCGCCGACGGGGTCCAGATCGCCGCGATCGCGGCATACAGAAGCACCGCGATGAGAAGGACTTTGGCCCCCCAGAACAGTCTTGATGTCTGCCTGTCGTTCATAGTCGCCTTTCTCGAACAAGCGTACCTTCTTCGTTGTGGTGTTTATCGTCCGGGGGGGCAGGCCACTTGATATGGACCTGTGCGCGTGCGGT
>JAAYBA010000636.1 GCA_012719085.1 Planctomycetota bacterium | reverse complement strand
TGGCGAGCCCCGGTGACTTCGAAGCGGAGTTCCGTGTCGTTCGTCCCGATCGGAAGATCGTCTGGTTGGCGTCGCGGGGCAAGGTGATGCGCAATGAGACGGGACAGGGCGTCCGTGTGCTCGGCGTACTGTACGACGTGACGCAGCGCAAGGCCATGGAAGCGACGCTGCGCCGACTGAACGATCAGTTGGCCGCGGAGGTCCGAACGCGGACCAAGGAACTGAACGACACGGTCAGCCGACTCCAGGATGAGGTCTCCCGACGCCGACGGGTAGAGAAGAACCTGAGCGAACGATCGCATTTGCTGGAGGGCTTCTTCCGACACACCATCACACCGCTGGCGTTCATGGACCGCGATTTCAACTTCGTTCAGGTGAACGACGCCTATGCCAGAATCGACGAGCGAGAGCCGGATGGTTTTGTGGGCAAGAACCATTTCGTCCTGTACCCCAATGCGGAGAATCAGGCGATCTTTCAGGAGGTGGTTCGAACGAGACAACTGTACCATGCGCTCGCCAAGCCGTTCGTCTACGCCGAGCATCCGGAGCGGGGGGTCAGTTATTGGAACTGGCAGTTGACTCCCCTGCTCGACGACGCCGGGCAGGTTCGGTTCCTTGTGTTGAACATGCAGGATGTGACGGAACGGCAGGAAGCGATGTGCGAGCTGGAGAAGCGAACCTCGCAGCTTCAGCGTCTGACGACGGAGTTGTCCGAGGCCGAGGATCGGGAGCGGCGACGCCTGGCCGAGCTGCTCCACGACGATCTGCAGCAACTGCTGGTCGGGTCCAAGCTCCGATTGAACATCCTGGCCCGCAAGATCAAGGATGCGCCCGAACTCCGCGAGATCGTCGATGAGGCCACCGATCTGATCGCCGAATCGATCCAGAAGTCGCGAGGCTTGTCCCACGAACTGAGCCCTCCCGTGCTGCACCATGGTGGCCTCGCCGAGGTGCTTCAGTGGCTGGTCGAACAAATCCGCGTCACATGCGGACTGCGCGTGCGGCTGAAGGTCGATCCCGGCGTGGACCTCCCGTCGCAGGCGCTCAAGACATTTCTGTACAAAGCCACAAGGGAGATGCTCTTCAACATTGTCAAGCACGCCGGCGTCAGGCGGGCGGCCATCGTCGTGCAGCAAGGCGATGGATCGATCCGTCTGGCCGTCTGCGACAAAGGACGCGGATTCGCTTCGAAGTGCCTCGACAGCGCCAGTCAGGGCGCGTTCGGTCTCTTTACCATCCGCGAGCGCGTTCAGTTTCTCGGGGGCTCTCTGACGGTGCATAGCGCCCCGGGCCACGGCAGTCGCCTGATTCTGACGATCCCGCAGAGTGTTCCTGGCGAAGCGGAGACTCGTCGCGCTGAGGTGCCGATCCTGTCGGTCTCCAGTGTGCCGATGCCTCGTCAGGCGGCAGATCGGCTTGTGACCACATACAAGTTCCGTATCCTGCTGGTGGATGACCACAAGGTTATGCGCGACGGACTGGCCGCCCTTCTGGAGGAGGAATCGGACATCGAGGTCGTCGGCCAGGCGGGCAACGGTCGCGACGCCATCACCCTGACCGCACAACTGAAGCCCGACGTCGTGATTATGGACGTGGTCATGCCGATCATCGACGGGGAAGAGGCCACGCGTCAGATCCGAGCCCAGTGGCCTGGTGTGCGGGTCATCGCGCTGTCCATGCTCGAAGAGGATGCGACCCGCGAACGGATGCTCAAGGCCGGTGTGGAGTGTTTTCTGTCCAAGGCCGGCCCTTCGGAAGTGATCGCCGCCGCCATCCGCCGCTCGTCGT
>JAAYBA010000095.1 GCA_012719085.1 Planctomycetota bacterium | reverse complement strand
GCGGACCGGCTCCTTGTCGTCGATCTGAAGCTGCTCGATGTGCAGCAGATCGGGCCAGTTCACGCTCGTGAAGTCGAAATCGCCCTTCTCGCGCTGCTGCTTGATCCACTCGACGACGTTCGTGTTCGGCGCCGTCTTGATCACGATCCCGCTCTTCTTGAGGTAATCGACGCTCAAATAGGCCTGACGCGAGAAGACGCGGACGCGACGCTCGGTCTTGAGCGCCAGACGGGATGCGGTAATGTTGGCGATGCAGCCGTTGTCGAACGCGATCCGCGCGTTGCAGATGTCCTCGGCCCCCTCGATCACACCGACGCCGACCGCATCGACGCGCCGGACCTTGCTGGCCGCCAGTGACAGAATGATGTCGATATCGTGAATCATGATGTCCAGCACGACGCCGATGTCCGTCGAGCGGAACGGATAGGGGCTGACGCGCTGGGCCTCGATGAACTTCGGTTCGATGCTCAGCCGCTTCATCGCCTGGACGACCGGATTGCAGCGCTCCGAATGCCCGACCGCCACTACCGTATCGAAGCGCCGCGCCAGGGCGACGATCTTGCGTCCTTCCCGCACGCTCGACGCCAGCGGCTTCTCGATCAGCACCGGGATCCGGTGCCGCAGGAAGAGCTTGGCCAATTGCAGGTGCGTGGTTGTCGGCGTAGCGACGGTCACGGCGTCCACCTTGTCGAGAACGTCGGCACAATCCGTGTACGCAGTGCAGCCGTACTTGTCGGCCAGGAGTTTGGCCCGGTCGGGGTTGGTGTCAATCACGCCCACCAACTCGCTGTCCGGCAGTTGACTGTAGACTTTGGCGTGAATGGCGCCCATCTTGCCGGCGCCGACGACGGCCGTTCGAATCTTCGCTGTCTCTTCCATTGTTGGTTTCCGGCTTGCCCGCCTGCATGCCCGATCTCGGCAGCGGGCGGGTGCGCCGTTGATTATCTCCTCAAGGTCTCCAAATATCTGCCGAACCGATGCTCGCTGCTGCGGAGGATGGCCTCGACGATCGCCCGGACGTTCTCGTCGAGCCCGTCTTCCTGAGCCATCGCCCGCGCGGTGGCCAGCAGCGGCGTTCCTTCACGATAGAGGCGTCGGTACGCGTCGAAGATGCGTTCCTGCTGCTGTTCGTCGAGTCCGGCCCGCTGAAGGCCGCGCTTGTTGACGCCGCGAACGCAGGCCGGATAGTGCCCGCTGACCATCATGAACGGCGGCATGTCGTGCGTCAGACCCGCCAGGCCCGCCACGAAACACCATCGCCCCACCGTCACGAACTGGTGCATGCCGGCCACACCGCTGACCCAGGCCCCTTCCTCGATCTTGCCGTGCCCCCCCACCTGAACGCTGTTGCTCAGAACAATGCGGTCTTCCAGGATGCAATCGTGCCCGATGTGCGTGCCGATCATGATCAGATTGTCGTTGCCGATCTGCGTGCTGGCGTCTTCGTATCGACTGGGATGAATCGTGACGTTCTCGCGAACGACGTTGCGGTCTCCGATCACCAGCGAACCGATCTTCGAGTTCAGATCGAACCCGAGCACCTGGGGACAACAACCGATCACGCAGTTCGGATAGAACCGATTGCCCTGTCCGATCGTGACGCGGTCGGCGATCACGACATGGGCGTCGAGAACGGTCCCGGCGCCGATCGACACGCCGTCCGCCACCACACACAGGGGCCCGATGACCACATCATCCGCAAGTTGTGCGTTCGTCCCAACGATTGCCGTGGGGTGTATCTTCGCCATTGTGTCGGTTCCTGCCTCTCACGGAGCTGCCGCTCTGAACAAAAGGTTTCGGTTCTGTTTCACTCACATCTTGTCGTCGTCGACGAGCATGAACTTGATCTCGGCCTCGGCGGCCACCGCGTCGCCCACCATCGCCACACAGCGGCAGTGGGCGGTGCGTTTTCGCAGGCGAATCGTCTCGGCCGACAGGATCAACTGATCGCCCGGGACGACCGCCCTGCGCAGCTTGACGCCGTCCATGCTCAGCAACAGGGCCAACTGCCCGGTGTGCTCCAGCTTCTGGGCGAACAGCAGGCCCGAGACCTGGGCCATGGCCTCGACAATCAGCACGCCGGGCATGATCGGGGTCCCGGGGAAATGCCCCTGGAAGAACAGCTCGTTGAACGTCACGTTCTTGACGCCGCGAATCTTCGTATCGCCTTCGATCTCGATGATCTTGTCGACGAGAAGGAACGGATAGCGATGGGGCAGGATCTTCTGGATCCGCCGGATGTCGAGGATCGCGTCGGTCCCGAACCGGTCGATGCGGTCCTGCTGCTCGGCCTGGTCGTAGAGCTTGCGCGCCAACTGCTGGTTGAGCGTGTGCCCGCTCTTGTAGGCCACCACCCGACCGACGATCGGCCGACCCACCAGCGCCAGATCGCCGATCAGATCGACAATCTTGTGACGGACGCACTCGTTTGGAAAGCGGTAGGCGTTCTTGATCGGGCCGTCCGAATCGATCACAAGGATGTCGTGCGGACTGATGTGCGCGCCGATGCCCCGCGCCTGGAACTGACGGGCCTCGACTTCGAGCAGGAACGTGCGGGCCGGCGCCATGCCGCTTTCGAAACTCTCCGGCGTGAGCCGATAGCTGAAGATCTGCCGACCGATCCCCGCATGGCCGCTGTAGTCCAGATCGTAGGTCACGTTGAAGCCGCTGTCCGCATAGGGCAGGGCATAGAGGGTCGCATCGCCGGCGCTGACCGTGACGGGCTTGCGGATGACGAATTCCCGGCGCGGGTTCTTCTGCTCGACGGCGCCGGCGCTCTTGAGGACCTTGAAGTAGTCCGCGCTGCTGCAATCCATGGCGGGCAGCTCGGGACCGTCGACCTCGATGATGAGATTGTCAATTTCGAGGGCGTGAATGGCGGCCATGCAATGCTCGATGGTCTCGATGCTGACCTCGCCCTTCTTGATGCTGGTGCGCCGGCTTCGCTCGGCGACGTTGGGGACCACGGCGGGAATGCGCACCGCCCCGGGGACGTCGGTTCGCACGAAGACCACCCCCGCGTCCTCCGGCGCCGGACGAAAGGTCACACGCGATTCTTCGCCCCCAAACAGCCCTCTGCCGGCAAGCTTACCCTCGCCCTTGATCGTGGTTTGCAGCTTCAAGCTCTTCTACCTTCGCCGTGAGGCGCTTCAATTGTTGTGCGAGTTTCGGCAGGCGCAGCAGATGCGCGACGATCCGGATCGCCTCTTTCATATCCACCGCGGGCGTCCAGGCGAGTTTCTGCCCGCCGGGCACACTGCTCATCACGCCGGATTGCGCGCCGACCATCGTGCCGGCGCCGATCTCGATATTGTCGGCCAGGCCCACCTGGCCGGCCAGGACGACGCCGTCGCCAAGACGGCAACTGCCGGCCACGCCCACCTGGGCCGCGATCAGACAGCCCTTGCCCACGACCACGTTGTGGCCGATCTGCACGAGATTGTCGATCTTGGTGCCGGCGCCGATTATGGTATTGCCGAATTTCGCCCTGTCAATGCACGTGTTGGCGCCGATTTCCACGAAATCCTCGATCACCACACCTCCGTTGTGCGGAACGAACCGATGGCGGCCGTCGATATAGGCGTATCCGAACCCCATCGCGCCGATGGTGCCGTGGCTCTGCACGATCACATGGTCGCCGATCGTGCAACGATGGTAGACCGTCACGTAGCTGTCCAGGCGGCAGTCGGCCCCGATCCGGGCCCCTTCGCCGATGGTGCAACCGTTGCCGATCACGGTGCCCGAACCGATCTCGACCCGATCGCCGATCACCGCATACGGACCGATGCTGACCCGATCTCCCAAACGAACGCCGGCGCCGAGGCGCGCGGTGGGATCGATGCCTTCGGGCGGGGGCGCCAGCTTGGGGGCGAACTGTTCGAGCGTGGCGATGAGCGCCGCGTTGACGTTGGCGACGACCAACTGGGGCGCGAGCACGCCGGGGATCGGCCGGGCCACGATGATCGCGGCCGCCGCGCACTTTTTCGCTGCCGACTCATGCTTCGGGTCTGTGACAAAGGCGACATCAGCGGCGCCGGCCGTCGCCAGAGGCTGAACCGATCCAACCTCGCCGCCCAGACCTTCCGAACCGCCGACCACCTCGGCGTCCAGTTGCCTGGCCAACTCTGTTACTGTCAAGGCCATTGGAACCCCGCGAAAAGGACCCCCCACGGTCAAACGCATTCGAGCCGACAACGGCTCACGGTCTTGGCCTACGGCTTGAGGTCTTTGAGTCTGTCCAGCCGGGTCATGACTTCCTGCGTCAGGTCAACGCAGCCGTCGGCATACAAGACTTTGTGCGTGCTGAACGTTGCCATCAACTCCTCGCTGGAGATCGGAAACTCCGGCTCCGTGCGCTCCAGCACCACCTCCAGCCCCTTCTCCCTGGCCACCGTGGCGATGATCTTCAGCGTCTCCTGATACAGCTTCTCCATCCACATCTTGTCCTGCGTCATGCGCTGCTGGTTGAGGAACTCCTGCTGGCTCTCCAGTTCCGCGCGGGCCTTGAGCACCTTCTGCAACTGCTGGAGGTGATCCGGCGTTCCGGCCCGGAGCGTCTTCAGCTCGGCCTCGGCCGCCTCGACCATCTTGGCCTGGGCCTCCAGCTCGGCCCGAGCGCGGTTTTGTCGGGCGACCGCCTGAGCGCGATACTGCGTCTGCGCCTGGCACTGGTTGAACACGGTGCGCACACTGACCACGCCGATTCGCGAAGCGGACGTGGCCGCCGGACCGGCGTGACCGTATTGGAAGGTCGCCAACACGGCAACCACGCAAATCATCACACCCATGGCAATCGTTTTGTTCTTCATGAAGCGCCCTTTCTTCTGTTCGGTCTGCTCTCAAGTCATGGTTTCACAGCGTCCGACCCCACGTCAGAACATCCCCGCCGCCGAGAAGCTGAAGAGTTGTCGCTCGTCGTCCCTGTCCTTAAGCAACGGGGTGGCAATCTCGAATCGCATCGGCACGTCTCCGAAGATCTGGGGCACCATAATCTGCAGACCCGTCCCGATGGAAAGCCGGTAGCTGCCGGTGTCAATGGTCCCGCTGTCGGCGAAGAACAACACGGCGAAGTTCTCGCTGACGATGGGCACCGTGATCTCGGCGCCGGCCAGGAAGATCCAGTCGCTGCCGACCGGGTCCTTGCGCCGGGGCGACGCGACGTTCGTCTGAAGCCCGAGGGTGCTCACACCTCGATATCGGAACCCGCGTAGCCCATAGGGGCCGGTCCCACCACCATAGAATTTCTCGAACGACGGCGCATCGCCGAGGATCGTCGCGGCGCGAATCTTGCCGGCCAGCACCGTCTTGTGCCCCAGCAGGTTCTCGTGAAGGGTGAAGTAGCGAACGTATCGGCCTTCCAGAATGCCAAACGTGTAATCCCCGGTCACCTGTTCGTAATCGCCGCCCAGCACGTATCCCCGGCTCGGCATGTAGCGGTCGTCCACAGCCGTCTCGCCCAGACCGAACTTGACGCCGAACAACGCGGTGTAGCCCTTGACGTCCCGAATCTCCTGCGGCGCGTCGAAATCCAGATCTTCGACTGTGACGTTCTCGGCGCGGAACCCGATGCTGCGCCTCCAGCGTCCCTTGAGCCGCTGTTCGAAACCGAAGTAGCCCTTGAGTCGCTCTTCGTCGTAACTTTCCCGATACCGTTCCCAACTGCGGCCCAGAACATTGAGCGTCGTCGGCCGGTCGCGCCAGTACGGGTCGGCGAACTCGACGTAGTACTGGCTGTACTCGGTTCCGGGTTCGAGCGTGACGCTGAAACTCTGGCCGGCTCCTTTGAAGTACTTCCAGGGGGTCAGAAGCCCGCTGGGGTCGTCCGGCCAGTCGGTGATGTCGAAGTTCCGCTGCCGATAGACCAGCCGGCCGATGACACCGCTGTCGCTGCTGACGCCGACGCCCGGCATGATCATCCCCGTGCTGCCCTCTTTGAGGTCGACGCGGACGTCCTTCTGATCCGGCGCCCCGCTCTCCGGGTCCACCGGACGGATCAGCACCTGCTCGGCCACCGCCGTCCGCTGGACGTATCGCTCCAGGAGGCCCCCGCCCTCTTTCGGTGCGATCCGCCCGTTGTACCAGTTGCCCGGAGTGAAATCGTACTCGTCGAGGACCCGTCGGGCGACCTTGTCCTGCGTCTCTTCATTGCCGGTGACGTCGATCCGGCCGATGCGGAACCGGCCGCCCTCGACAATGTCGAATTCCACGCTGACCATGTGCTGCTCGGGCACGCCGCTGAACCGCGGGCGCGGGCGGACCTCCGCGTCGATGTAGCCGATCTCACTGTACACGCGGGCGATTTCCCGCCCGTCGCGAACGGCGGCGGGCTTGAGGTAGACCTGCCCTTCCCGCAGCGTCATGATCGCCCGCAACTGATCGGTGGTGAAATGCGTGTTGCCCGAAAGGACGATGTCGCCCACCCGGTAAACCGGCCCTTCGTCGATGACGAACGTCACGCGGACCCCGCCCTTCTCGCCGCCGAACTCCGTGTTGGCCGTGATCTTGTAGTCGAGATACCCGTGGTCGTAATAGAACTCGCGAAGGCGGTCCAGGTCCTCCTGCACGGCGTCCTCAGTGTAGTAGAAGGGCCACAGAAGCCATTTGCGCTCGGTCGTCTTGACGACCTTATCGAGCGTCCCGGAATCGATGGCTTGGTTGCCGACGAAGTTGACCGATTCGATCTGGACGCGGGCCCCCTCGTCGATGCGATAGAGCAGATGGCCCCGCGACAACTGGTCGCGGTCGAGCGAGACTTCGACAGAGGCGTAGCCGACCTTGCGGTAGACCTCCGCGATGGTCAGACGACCGCCCTCGGCCAGAAACGAATCGAGCCGATCGCCCAGCTCGAAACCCAGCCGCTGGCGCAGGACGTGGTCCTTGAACTTGCGATTGCCCTCGAACTCGATCGACTTGATGATGCCGGCCCGATCGGCGGCAACCGACGCACCCTCGGCGCCGGCGTCCGATGCGGCGGCATGCACCCCGCTCGACGCGGCCAACACCATCGATATGAGGAGGACAAACATCGTATCCTGCATCGGTTCTCTCGTGAACGGCGAAAGGACCCCGCGCGCAGCCATAGGCTAAAACGGGACCGCTTCCTGCTCGATCTGCGCCAGATTCTCGAATCGCGTGCACTTGTCCCGAAACGTCAGTTCCACCGTCCCGGTGGGGCCGTTTCGCTGTTTGGCGATAATGATCTCGGCCTTGTTGTTCGGCTCGTAGTCGGGCTCGCCGCGATGGTAATAATCCTCGCGGTGCAACAGCATCACCACGTCGGCATCCTGCTCGATACTGCCGCTCTCGCGCAGGTCGCTCATGCGCGGGCGATGCCCTTCCCGGCCCTCGGCCGCACGGTTCAACTGGCTCAGCACCACGACCGGAACGTCCAATTCCCGCGCCAGCGACTTCAGGTAGCGCGAAATCGTCGAGATTTCCTGCTGCCGCGACTCGACCCGCCCGGTCCCCAGGTGCATCAACTGAAGGTAGTCGATCATCACGCACTGGATGTTGTAGGCGCTCTTGAGACGACGGGTCTTGGCCCGCATCTCCAGCGGCGACAGCGCCGACGTGTCGTCGATATAGATCGGGGCCTCGGAAATGGCCCCGCATGCCTCAACCAGTTTCTGATAGTGCTCGGTGTCGAGCATGCCCTTGCGAACCAACTGTGCATCGACGCCGCTATAGCTGCACAGAAACCGCTCGGCGAGCTGCTGCCGGCCCATTTCCAGCGAGAAGATCGCCAGCGCCTGCTTGTCCACGATGCCGATCCGCTCGGCGATATTCAGCACCAGCGCCGTCTTGCCCATACTGGGCCGGGCGGCGATAATCGCCATCTCCCCTTTTTGCAGCCCACACGTCAGATCGTCCAGCTCGTAGAAGCCCGTCGACAGGCCCGTGACGTGACTGCCTTCGCGCTTCTCGATCAGCTCGTAGGCCTTCGTCACCAGGTCCTTCAGGGCCACCGCGGCGTTGGTGATCCGCTTGTCGGTGACTGCGAAGATCCGACGCTCCGCCTCATCGAGCTTCTCGATCGCGCTGCCCGACTCGTCGTAGGCGTCGTTGAGAATGTCCGAAGCAGCCGCGATGGTCTCGCGAAGCAGCATCTTCTCCTTGACCACATCGGTATAGTACGCCACGTTGGCCGCTGACGGAACCGTCTCCATCACGCGACGCAGGTACTCCAGGCCGCCGACGCCCTCCAACTGACCGTGCCGCTCCAGCTCGTCGCGGACCAGCAGTCCGTCGATCCCTTCCCCGCGGTTCCGCTCATACAGCGCCAGAATCGCGTCAAAGATGAGCTGATGCTCGCTATGGTAGAATGCTGTGCGATCGATCTGTTCGACCACGTCCCCGATGCAGCGCGGATCGACGATCATCGAGCCGAGCACCGCCGCCTCGGCTGGCAGCGACTCGGGCATACTGCGCAGCATCGCCATCTCCGCCGGAGAATTCTTCTTCTCCGCCGATGCGTTCGCGCTGCGCGAAACCCGTTTGTTCTCCTTCAGTGGCAAAGTCGGCCCTCCTTGTCGGCCGGCTGGTAGATCGAGACCGGGCCCTCCCTTCGGGTCAACAGGCAACCCGGGAAGGCAAGATAAGCCGGCATTCTACCCGACCCCCTACCCAGCGTCAAACACTGTTTCCGCCGACCCCAATGCCGTGTCTGTGCAGATTTCCGGGCGAGGCCACTTTGGGTACAGAGAGGCGAGGGCGGCAGCCTCCCCCGATGCCTTGTCAGGCGAGGGAATCGACCAGGCAGCGGCCCGCCTGGTACGCCTTGGCGCAGTTTTTCCCCTCCAGGGCGGCCTCAGGGCTGTGGGCAGCCGCGCCGAAGAACAGCGAGGTTTGGACCCTGGCGCCCAGAACATCGGCGATGACCTTCAGGGCCCGTTTCCCGCCGGGCATGGCGATCCTGGCAATGAAGGCCGGACAGGCGGTGGAAGTGATGGTGACTGCCGTCTTGTCGCGCGCCTTGCGGCGGAGCTTCGGGCCGGTCTTCGCATCCCAGGGCCAATAGGCATGGCCGACCAGCCGTTCCATGAAACGTCGCGTGACGGCCGTCACATTATAGAAGTTCGTCGGCGAAGCCAGCACCAGACCGTCCGCCTCGTCGATGGCCTGAAGAATCGCCTCCATGTCGTCGTCCAGAACACATCGGCCCCGCCGGCCGACGTCCGCCTGCTGCGTGCACGTCCGACAGTTCGTGCAGAACTCGATGTGTTTGTCGATCAGGTAGATCG
>JAAYBA010000635.1 GCA_012719085.1 Planctomycetota bacterium | reverse complement strand
TGTATGCCTGATCTGTCGTCGAGTGCCACGGCGGGTCTATGTGACGATGGCCAATGGCTGCCAGGCGGACTGACACCGTCAGACGCAAGACACGCAAAGCGCAAAAAAAGAGGGAGGACCATAGCTGGCCCTCCCGACGGTCTCGCGGACAATGGGGCAGCAATCGGTGGAACTTCGTGAAAGGACCGATCTGCCCCCCGCGAGACGCGCTGCCTGGCTTCTTGATTCAATTCGTCGCTACTGTCTGTCGCGATCCCCTTCCATGTCTTCGGAGCGATACACCGTTTGGCTGCACCGCATCGTGAGGCACGGCCACGAGCATCTGCTATTGCAGGCGAGCGTCCCAGACCTCATAGATTTCATCGCCGGACTGCTGTGCCGAACATCGAATCCAGATCTGTTTGCCCGTGGCGTTGGTGTTCGTATAGCGAACGGTTACATCCTGCCAGTAGTAGCGACCGCGTGGCTCAGGAATCACCGCCGATGCCAGAGCCGCCGCATCGGCGTTGGCCAATGGATCCGCACCCACGTCGATAAGCTCCAGACGCGGGGGCCACAAACTATGGCTTGTGAGAATCAGGATCTTGCCCAATACCTCCAGGGTTTGATTCGGGCCAACGGTAATCGCCTCCTGTCTGAAGCACGGTATGGCCGAACTCGTGCTCATATGCCGGTAGGAAGTCACATAGCCAGGCGGCGTCGTGTCCGCATCCGAGACAACGATCCCCCCTCGCGTCCACGCTTTGAAGGCGTCCGCGATCCCATCGTGGTTGTGACTGGCCACGTAGGTCCACAGCGGAACGTACTCAACATGGTATTCATAACTCTCCGTGGCGCTCCCGAACACCGTGTTGTGAGCGGAACTGGTCATGACCCGACGCAGATCATAGGTGTTGCCTTCCAGGACGGCGTCTCGCATCGTGTGCGAACCGCCATAGATGCCGCTGCCGCATCCCGTAATGGAGCCGGAAAGCACGCTATCGGCACCCTGGTTGACGCCATAAATGCACCCGGAGATCGCGCCGGAGACCGTGCATCCGAAGGCATTCGTCACGCCATAGCTGCATCCGGAGATTGTAGCGGAAACCAGGCACCCGGAGGGATTCGAAACGCCATACGTGCACCCGGAGATCGTGCCGGAGATTGTGCACCCCGAAGAATTGGCGACGCCGTAGCTACCTCCCGAGATTGTGCCCGACACAACGCTGCCGGATGCCGCCCCAACAGCATATGTACAGTTGCTGATCTCACAACTCAGCACGCCACCCGTCAGGTAGCGGATAGCATAATCGGTCGATCCGATGATCCGTATGTTCCGAGTCACAAGGACCACGGTGGCCCCGCTTGCTTTGGCGTCGGCCAGACCGACGTCCAGGGTCACCGTGCCGGGTGTGACTCCATTCGCCGCGATTCTGTGCACCTCGGAGTCGGGCAAACGACCGGAGACGGCATCGATCCGAATCGTCTTGCCTGGCGTCCAGATGTCATCGCTGACATCCGTATCGATCAACAGCTCGGTTTCCCCGGCGGCGGCAGCCTCCGACAAGGTGGCAACCGGATGGAGCGGCTCGGTGCAGTACAGATTCAAAGTCAGGCCCGGCCTGCACTGAAAACTGCTCGGATTGGCATCGAAATCGAAGATCATTGTGCAATCGGACGGATAGGCGGCCTCTTCCGATCCACAGTGGATTGCACCGGTCCCGCCGATGTCCTCACTCGTCTTGAGACAGTACAGACCGGCCGCCGTGCTGCAGTTCATCGTACCATCGCACGTCAGTCCCGCAATGCCATCGTCCCAGGCAGACATGTCCACATCGAAAGTAACAACGTCGCCGGCCACAATCGTCACGCTGTCGCCATTACCGGGTACAATCGCCCCGGCCCAGGTCTGCGCTTCCGACCATCGGCCTCCTCCCGTCCCATTGGACACGACACTCGCCGCCTGACAGACACCCGCGAGCGACACCACGCATGCAAATACATACAGTCTCATCATACACCCTTTCTCCTGTTGCTATGACCACACACCCATTGGTGCATATCTGGCTCCTACTCGGCCGGGGCAACGGCACATGCCGCCGAGACGCTCACAACCGATCCATGTTCGTCGATCAGCCGGCTAAACAACGCCCCCCGGCGGCCCGCCGATTCCAGAGACTCATCGACCGCAATGGCAACCTCGAACTCCATCCGCACCGGACTGTTCGCCTTCTTGACGGGCAGACTCATCGTCACGATCGGCGTCGACGGCGACGGCGCCGTGCCCCGCCAGACCCGCGTGTCCAGATTCCCATCACCGTCCCGGCTCATCAGAGAAACCCACGCGAAGTCAAGGCCCTTGCCGGCATCGCAGACAGCCTGCCACCATTCCCCCACATCCTGCGCGCGTCGGAACCGCAACTCCAGATCCTCAAACGTGCGGCGTTCCTTTCGCTGCCGGCGCGCCATCGCATATTTGTCGTGGAGTGCGGTGAGCGTCCCTCGCAGTCGCACCGCCCCGACGATTCGGAACAGCAGCAGCACCAGAAGCAGGAGGCAGGCAAACAGCACGAGCGCCCCGATATCTCTGCGAACCATCATCAACAGACCGAGACCGGTGGCCGCACAGGTCGAGAGATAGATCGCCAGCACGGCGTATCGCTGTTTCAGGCCGAGATCGATCAGCCGGTGATGAAAGTGGCTGCGGTCCGGAGCGAACAGGGATCGCCGTTCGAGAAACCGCCGCAAGATCGCAAACAGCGTGTCGAAAATCGGAATGCCGAGCGCCAGGACCGGAAGGGCCAACCCGACCAGGGCGTACGACTTCGTCAGGCACATGGCGCTGGACGCGGCAATCGTGAATCCAACAAACAGACTGCCGCAATCACCCATGAAGATCCTCGCCGGATTGAAGTTGTAGAACAGAAACCCGGTGAGCCCCCCCAGCAGAGCCAGCATGAAGATCGCCATGACGAGGTTCTCGCTGTAGATGGCAAAGATCGCGATCACGGCGCAGGCCACGGCCGACACGCCTGCCGCCAGTCCATCGAGACCGTCACTGAGATTCACGGCGTTCGTGATTCCGATGATCCACAGGACCGTCAGCGGCGTGCCCCACTGCCCCAGGTAGAGCAAATGGCCTTCAGTGATCTCCAGCATCGAGATCCGAACCCCGACGTGACACAGCAGCATCGCGCCGATCAGTTCGGCGGCGAGCTTGACTCTGGCCGGCAATCCCTTCAGGTCGTCCACCAGACCGACAAGGAAGATCAATGCCGCTGTACCCAACAGGGTGCTGATTTGGAGCGATGCCCGCCGAAAGATGTCCCCGACCTGGTTGTCCAGGAACAAGACCGGGACGATCAGACCGACCGCCGATAGAAAGATGGCGATTCCACCAATGCGAGGCACCGGGCGGGTGTGGACGGTGCGCACGCCCGGACGATCCACCGCACCTGCGCGCCTCGCCAGCCAGATAACCGCGGGCGTGAGCACCAGCGCCAAAGACAGCGAACCGAACCAGACTCCAACGTAGGTCATCATAAGGTCACCTATACGTCCCTGTAACGGCCACCCAACAGGCGGACGCAGATACCACCCTATCTGCCGTGTCTATGAGGCCCAGAAAGCGCGGCCATGGGTTCGAACACCGCTCAGACCCGGCCAGCGGCTGCAACGATTGCACTGCGCCGAGCGGCGAGCGCCCGGATGTCACCATTGGCGTCTTGGACGGATTCGACTTCTGCAAAAGCCGGAAGACCCGCCAGACGCTTGTGCATGGGGCCGCCCTGTCCGAGGCCGACCTCGAAGAGCAGCCAGCCACCTGCTTTCAGCAGACGCGGCGCGTCCTTGAGCAGACGCAGAAGCACCTTGACGCCAAACGGCCCGCCATCAAACGCCAGGCGCGGCTCGTGCTCGCTGATCTCCGCATGCATGTTGTCAACCTTGGCGCTGGAAATATACGGTGGGTTGCAGATCAGCACGTCGACACGGCCCAGGAAATCCGGATGGTCGAACGGCTCGGCGAGATCTCCCGCCACGAACGTCACGTCCGGGCGTCCCACAAACCGAGCGTTCTGGCGCGCCAGCTCCACCGCCTGCGGCGACAGATCGCTGCCCCAGACCTTGGCCTGGGGGGCATGGACCGCCATCGCCAGCGCCAGGTTCCCGCTGCCAGTGCACAAATCGACGACCAGAGGTTCCTCAGCGGACGCCGACTCGATCTTTCCCAAGGCCGCCCAGCCCAACAGCTCGGTCTCGCGGCGTGGCACGAGGGCAGCCTCCGACGCCAGAAGAACCAGCCCCATAAAATCCTGTCGCCCCGTCAAATGGGCCAAGGGTACATTCGCCAGCCGCCGTTCGACAAGCTGCCGCAACCGCTGCTGTCCCGCTTGATCAAGCTCGACCAGTTCGGCGGCACCCGCCTGACTCAGCGCCAGGGGCCGGCCTGCCACCAGGGCACACAGACAATTCAAAGTGTTGAGGGGCGTCTCATCGGGCTTGTCCGGCAGGACCTCCAATTCCCGCTCCAGACGCACCAACAGCTCGCGACACAGTGGATGATCCATATCGACTTGCATGGACGGCAGCGCTCCTGACAAAGGGGGCATCGATGGCGGACCAGGCCTCTCAGAAGGCAAAGACTTGAACTTCATCGATCGGCTCGATCAGCACGGGCGGCATGTGTTGATAGCGGGTGGCTCTGCGCTTGGCGTCGATATCGCGATAAACGCGATCTATCTGTCCGGTCTCCAGCGACAGGATCTGCGCGATTTCTTCTGCGGCCATGCCATGGTTCTTGCCATAGAGGCAGACATCCAGAACATGATGCGGCACGGAGAAATAGAACTCTTCCTGATCCTGCGCCAAGGAGTACGTATCCGTCGTGGGCGGGCGCCGGCAGATCTCTTCCGGCAGTCCGAGAAACTCCGCCATCTGGTAGACCTGGGTTTTGTAGAGGTGGGCGATGGGTTTGATGTCGGCGGCGCCGTCGCCCAGCTTCACAAAGAAGCCTTGGTCGTATTCCTGCCGATTGGGCGTGCCCGTCACGGCGTAGTTGAGCCGATCGGCATGGAAATACTCCAGCATCTTGCGGATGCGCTGCTTGAAATTGCTGGCCGCAACGACCTGCAGGTATGCCTGAACCGGCAGCCGGGCCTGCATCCGTCGTCCATCAGGTGATTCGACCACGACCGAGAACACCCTCAGATGTTCGCCGGCCAGTAGCGATGGCAAGACGATCTTGCACTTATACCCGCCGTCATATTCCGGAATCACGCTGCGGATCGCCTCGTCCCGGTAGCGATAGCACCCGACCGTTTCAAGCATCTCGGTGATGTCGTGGTGTTCGGCCTCGATGCCCAGATGATCGACAATGAGCCGGCTCAGTCTCAGGGTCTCCGGCGACGAGTCCTTTTCCGGCAGCAGGAGCCCGAACACCCGTTCCGCTCCCAGCGCCCGAACGCAAAGCGCACCGACCACGCTGCTGTCGATCCCGCCCGACAAGGCAACCACCACACCGCGTCGCCTGAGCGTCTCGCGCACCGCCTGCCGCAGTCGCGCCGCAATCCGCTCCGACTCCCGCTCGCAGTCCAGCCGAAGCCCGCACCAGGAAGTCATGTTCTCTATCAGCATCCTGACTCCTCTCCCTTGGCCGCTTGCAGTTCGCGTTTGTTCACCTTGCCGTGGGCCGTTCTGGGCAAGGCCGAAACCAGCTCAACATACTTCGGAACCATAAAGGGTTCGAGCCTGCGCGCGCAGTGCCTGAGCACATCTTTCTCGCTCAGATCGTCACTGCGGCCGACGACAAACACCTTGATGGCCTGCCCGAGAATCTCGTCGGGCACAGGCACCACGGCCGCCTCGGCGACGTTGTCCAATTCACAGACGGCGTTCTCCACCTCCTTCGGACTGACCCGCTCGCCCCGCGTCTTGATCATGTCGTCCTTCCTACCGAGGAAATAGAGAAATCCTTCCGGGTCCATCCGGAAGTAGTCGCCCGAATACAGCCACCGCGAGGCCGGATACGGACCGGACCGATAGGTCTTGTCGGTCATGACCGGATCGCGCCAGTATCCCTGCATCACGTTGGCCCCCCGGATCACCAGCTCGCCCACCTGACCGGCCGGAACCGGACGGCCCTGTTCGTCCACAACAGCCACCTCGCAGTTCGGCATGGCTTTGCCGACCGACCCGGGCCTTCGCACAAGCTCCTCGGGCTCCAGATAGCCGACGCGTTTGCACTCGGTCAGGCCGAACATGGAGAACAGCTTCACATGCGGCAGCAACTGCTGAAGGCTGCGAATGTGCTGCACCGGCAAGGCCGCCCCCGTATTCGTGAGGTAGCGAAGGCAGCTCAGATCGTAACCGCCCAGATCCCGCATCTTCAAGAGCATGGCGACCATCGTCGGCACGATGGGAAACCCCGTCACCCTCTCTTCGGCGATCCGCGTCAGGATGTTGTGCAGATAGACAAAGGACGGCTCCAATATCACTGTCCCTCCGAACATCATCGCCATGATCACCTGATACAGGCCATAGTCAAAGGACAACGGCAGTGCATCCAGAACGACGTCGTCCGGACTGTTGCCGATGAACTGAATGATGCTTCGCGCCGCCGAGATCACGTTGTGGTGCGTGGACATCACCCCTTTGGGGTCCCCTGTGGTCGCGGATGTGTAGATCAGGGCCGCCAGGTCAATGTCGATCGTCCGCGGCAGACCGGCCCCGGCCGTGGACCGAGAACCGTCTTCATCCGACGAGTCGGAGAAGATCGAACTCCAAAGGGTCCCGGACAGATCGCAGGACATCTCGGTTTCGCTGTCCGATGCAAGCCATATCACGTGCACGTCGTGACACAGACCCGCGAGGGCCTCAGTGACAACGGCCCTCTGGGACGTTCTGGCAACCAGTACACGCGCCTGCGAATTGTCCAGAACGTAGTGCAGACGCCGTGCCTTCGTGTTGCCGTCCAGGAGGACGAAGACCCCGCCGGCCTTGAGCGTTCCATAGAGGCCCACCACCGTCTCCGGACAGTTGCCCAGCAGGATCACGACCCGATCCTGTCGCTCGACTCCCAGACCGTGCAATGCGCATGCAAAGCGGTTCGAGCAGGCTTCCAGCTTTCCATAGGTCCAGCGATCGCCACCGCAGACGATGGCATCCTTGTCGGGATGCCGCCGGGCCGAACGCGACAGCCACTCGTGGACCAGGGTTGGGTCAAACTCTATCACGAACGGCTCTCCCATACGTCAGGTTCCAT
>JAAYBA010000094.1 GCA_012719085.1 Planctomycetota bacterium | reverse complement strand
GTCAGCTCTGGATAGCATGTGCCCCGCCGCTCGGCGGCAAAGCACGCGAGACTTGCGAGGGCCTCGAATTCAGCCATTGCGGCCAGCCCATCGAGCAACATCTGCCGGTCGGACACCAAGCGCCGGACGATGGCCTCACAGACATGAAGATCGTAGAAAACGAGCGCGTTCATCAGACTGCGTGCCAAGCCACCGAGCGCCAGCCAGCCCAGACGTTCGCAGAGCCAAGGGACTTCCGCTTCAGTCACCACCTTCGCGAAACGATGCCTCAGCACGCCCAAGTCGGCCTCGGCCGGCAGGCTCTCTGTCGCCTGCTGCGCCATGGCCCAGAGTCCGCGAAGGGCCGCTGTCAGCCTGACCAGAGGCAACGCGGCTGCCTTGAGGCGGATGAGCATGCCCCTGTTCAGGCGTGCGATCAGCAGATTGACCGCGATCAACAGGACGATCCACCGGAACCACTCATACTGCCCGCGCAGCATCTGGACGACGGCGAGGGCGAAGAAGAGCCCGCTGACCACCGACCAAATGCGAATCCACCAGGACGCTGCTGTGTGCGGGTGGAGCACCACCCCATCGTGAAGATGCTCGACGAGCGCATCGAGACGATGGGATTGGCCACGAAAAGCGACGATGGAAGCCATCATGGCGATCCGCTGCGTGTCGTGCCGGGCGAGCCACCGCACCGCCTCTTGTCGTTGGCGGATGTACTGGGCGGAAAGGCACGGCGCGTTCAATATGTCGCGCAGTCGGCGGGCGCCCAGGTCGGTTGAAGTGCGATTGAGCAGTCCGAATATCCCGACGGGCGGCGCATAAAAATCGAGATCGTCCGACTCCTGCTCGCTGAGCGGCCAGGTGGGACCTGATTCGAGGGCGGCAGGCAAGATCGCCGCGGGGCGGTCTGGATCCTCCGGCCGCCTCCAGTTCCGGACGGGCTCGCCCTCCTCGACGGCACAGCGCAGCGACTCGTCGACCACAACAAGAACCCGCTCGGTCGAAGTGCGAGTGCCCTTCCAGTGGAGATGGCGCACGACCGCGAACCGGAAGACAATCAGGGCCGGGATCGCACCTGTGACCGCCGGCAGAAATCCGTACATTCGTGCCACGACCACGATCACGGCCACACAGGCGCCGAAGGCCCCCAGCCTGAGCCATGACCAGCGAGCTTCCAGTCGGGCATAGGCCCCAAGGTCACGAGCGAGGTCCTGCCGCCGAGCGGTCAGGCGAGCACGACACGGGGCTTCCTGACGTCCGCCGACTGCCGTTGGGGAACGGGTTTCTGCATCGTTGTCCATCGTAGGCGTATAGATAGCATGCGGGGCACTCCAATGCAAGAATGCCCCCCCCCCATCCGAAGACAGCACGATGCCTCTCGAGAGTTTTCGCTTGGCTTGATTGATCGTGTCGGCCACAATGACTCTCATTACCGCCATCGGCTGACGTGGATGCTTTCATCGGAGAAGAGTATGATGTCCACACACAACATCTCTCGCCGCACGTTCATGAAGTCGCTTTCGTTGGCGGCGGCCGCCGCCCTGGCCCCTGTGCCGCTGTGGGCCGCCGAGAGCAAACGCCCGAAGAACATCGTGCTGATTTACGCCGATGATCTGGGCTACGGCGACGTCAGTTGTTATGGTGCAACGGACTT
>JAAYBA010000634.1 GCA_012719085.1 Planctomycetota bacterium | reverse complement strand
CGTCGTACGGCACATCGTACGAGTGCAGCCTATCGAAGAAGTTCTTGGTCGTCTTGACGTCGCCGCCCCGGTCGATGTGGATCATGATCAGCGGCTTGGGCGCATCGCCCCGGCCGGCCTCGACCCCGTCGATGCCCGCCTTGAGCAGCTCGGCGAGGTTGTCCCAGTTCTCGGGCAGCTTGCCGTCGGGCCAGAGCATGCCGGGAGTGATCTCGTTGCCGATCTGGACCATCTCCGGCAGTGCGTTGGCGTCGCGAAAGGCGGCGATCGTATCGCGCGTGTACTCGAACACTGCCCGGACCAATTCGGCGTGCGACTTGCCCTCCCACGCCTTGGG
Organism: Planctomycetota bacterium; assembly: GCA_012719085.1. Classification (GTDB taxonomy): domain Bacteria; phylum Planctomycetota; class Phycisphaerae; order Sedimentisphaerales; family Anaerobacaceae; genus Anaerobaca. Next base: position 3,772 of record JAAYBA010000634.1, on the reverse strand, counting down.
GATGAACTGCTTGCCCGGATCGGCCCACGTGTCGGAGTAGTGGTAGTTCAGCAGGAACTTGTAGCCAAGCTTCTTGGCGTCCTGCGCCAGCGCGATAGTGTACGCCAAATCGTTCGGCAGGCGCGTCGGCGTGTGAAACAGCCTCAGGCGAATCCAGTTGTACCCGTGGTCTTTGAAGATCTGAAGTCCCGACCTAGCCTCGCCTCCATCCTTGAACACCGTGCCCCGATCCTCCGCCTGCTTGAGAAACGAAAGGTCCGCCCCGATGGCGTAGTCGAAGGCGCGTGACACAGCAGGAACCGACAACCAGATCGCAAGAGACAAGAGAACAAACAGATGCGTTCTTCGAAGCGGACTACTCTTTCGCATGATCCTACAACTCCTTCTACCATTGCGATGCGGACGATGATGAGGATTCTAATCCCCCCATCGCATCAGGCACAAGCACGTTTCCTGGAGCGCATAGGGCAGGCCGGGTCGTTTCGCCCGGCCTGGAGTGGCACTGCGAATGGCGGAGTTTTCGCTCAGTCTGTTGCCAAGGTGAAATCGTCAGGAATCTGTGGAGTGAAGAAGCCGTCGGGCAGCAAGGGGTTCCATTCGAATTGTTCCTTCACTTCCGTGCGGGTTCCTCTGGTGCCGTTCGGGGGCCACACGAACTCGATCCTGACCGGGAGATTCGTGGCCACGTCAAACCACGCGCGATGGAGCATCCCGTCGGGATTGTCGCCGTATTTCTTCGCGCTGACCTCGAATCCGAAACACACAATGCCATCGATCTCGGCGTTCTCGTAGAAGTGGTCCGCTCGACTGAGCAAGCCAGCGACGAAGAGGATGTCCCTCATCGGATGCCATGGCTGTGGCGAGTCCGTGTGCTCGACGACACGGAACGTTCGGTTGCGGAGATCTTCGCTCGTCTCCATCACGACCGCGTTGTCGCGCACCTCGAACAGACCTTCAAGTGGCTCTCCCTGGAGCGCATACCATTTCGTCTGCGTCAGGTCGGCATCGGAGTACGTGTCTTGTCGCCAGGTCTGGCCGGAGAAGGACACGAGGGTATTGCCCTGGTGATAAGCGCCCGCCTTCACCATCCTCAGCCCCAAGACGACCTTCTCCTGGAGACCCGTCGGCACTTCGGCGAAGACCATCTCGCCCTTCACCTGGGCGTCTCGCGCCCTGCGCACCTCGTCGGGATGAGCGTTGACGTAGCCGGCCGGAATCTCCGGAACAAACAGATCTGTCGGCACTTCGGCGAAGTACTCGAACTGGTCGTGAATCAGGGCCAGTTTCCTTGCAGGGTCAAAGTCCGTGGTGATGCCATGGCGTTCGATCCGCATCGGCAGCTTCGTCTGGACGTCGAACCAGATGCGGTCGAAGCGCCCTTGCGGATTGTCGCCGTACTTGGCCGCACTGACCTCGAAGCCCACACACTCGTGCCCGTCGAACGTCTCGGTCGCCAGGACGCGGTCCGCTCTATCCAGCAGGCTGACGCAGGACCGCATCCGGTCGATCATGCTCTCCATGAAACCATAGGCCTCGTTCTCCTGGGAGAACCAGCACTCGTATTCATAGGAGACCTCAATCATCTGAACCCCGTTGCCATCCGGCACGACCCACTGCGTGTTCATGATATGCACGCCGTCGTCGTAGCGGTCGCGCCTGTACCGGTCTTTGGCGTTGAAGCGTATCTCATAGCCTTTGCTCATCTCAGGCGCGCCGTAGTCGCTGGCGTAGCCGGCACGCTGACGGTAGACCACCGCCTGAATGGCCTCCAGGGAACGGAGGATCTCCTGGCCCCAAGCGGCGGACGGCCCGAGCCACCATTGCCCAGTTTCCGTGCGGCCGAAAGGCCAGAGGGTGATGCCGCCAAGGACAATCAGGATGACCGCAGCGGCCAAGGCAAACCTTCCTGCTTTGCTGTTCATCGTCATTCTCCACATTCGAGGCCGGCCGAGAGCCGGCGCCGGTGTTGTTATCTCGTCCATTGCCCCGCAGGCTCTCTCCAGGATGCGGTCCTTTGCCTCGGGGACCAGCTTGTATCGCAAATCTCGTACGAGTTCTTCCACAGGATCGTTCCGTGTCATCGTTCTGCCTCACCATTCAATCGGGATCGAAGCTTGTCGAGTCCGTAGGCGTACCGACTCAGAGCGGTCTTGATCGACACGTTTTGGAACCGGGCGATCTCTCTGAACTTCATGTCTGCGTGCAGCCGCAACACGATGGCTTCGCGCTGCTCACAGGGCAACGCTTCGAGGGCCGAACGCAGGAGCAGGAGTCGCTCGTCGCGAATCACCATCTGGAGCGGACCGTCGTCGCCGGCTGTTACGTGCCCGACTTCGTCGATAGGTACAAGTCCCGACGCACGCCGGGATCTCCGGCGATGGTAATCCCGCGCACGATTCGCCACCGCTGTCGCCAGGTAAGCTCGGAGATCGCCCTTGATGTTCAGTCTGTGCACCGACCGAACGAGGCTCACCATCACGTCCTGAAGCACGTCTTCAGCCGTCGCGTGGTCGTCGAGAAGGCCGGCCGCCAGCGTCGCCAGAGTGCCCTGATATTTCTCGTAGATCGTCCGAAGGGCATCCTTGTCGCCGCGTCTGAGTCGTTCCAGAAGCTGCGTGTCTTCGGTCATGGGCCATCCAGTCGTTCAGGTTTTACGATCGATCGTCACCTCTATGACGGAACGACCGACCATTTTACCTTAGCGGCACAGCTTCTTCTTGCGTGACAAACCGAAAGAGGCAGATGGGAAAGGCGCAGGATGCAATTCCTGGCCACCTCGCAGCCAGCGCCGACCTGAAGCGGTACGCCGCGACAGGCATGACTGTCGCTCTCGTGGAACCTCACCTGCCGGCGGCTGGCTGGACCTCCCAGGCGAGGACGGTTCGAGGGGGAATCTCCACGTCGGCGTGGTCGAAGCCATCGGCAAGCTCCGTTTCACTGTCCGCCTGCGGCGGACCGCTGCCACCCGGCTGGATCGTGGTTACCGTCACCGTTTTGGCGCTGAGACCGTAGTCGGCGGGGTCCAGATCGAGGCGGCCGGTGTAGGGGGCATCGGAGACGTTGGCAAAGAGCAGCACGAGCTTGTTCTCGCGGGGAATTCGCCAGGCGCCGGTCATGATCGCGTCGGTCGTGACCAGCCATTCGCCGCTCCATTGCCAGTCGGCGGTGATGCGCGGGACGGGGCCTGCCAGGTGCGGCGGGCGGGCCATGTGGCCTCGGTAGAAGTACTCGCGGAGCCGCCAGCGCAGTTGGATGCAGTCGCGCAGGAACGGCCAACAATCAGCCCGCTCGATGATCTCCGGTCCGAACCAGCCGATCTGTTCGCCATAGACCAGTTGCTGTGCGGCCTTCATGCGGTTGGCCAGGTCCTGGGTCGGGCCGCCGCGATAGGCCCGTCCGAACATCTGGATGGCGCCGCCATAGACGGCTGAGAACGCCGGAACCATGTCCTGCTGCTGCCAATGCCAGGTGAGATAGCCATCGAGCCATTTGATGTACGGTTCGGCGTTGCACTCCGTGGTGAGCATGCGGTCGGCGGGCTTGGCGGCGCGGATGGCGTCGAGCATCTTCCAGTAGCCTTCGGTCCACCAGTGTCCCCCACCGAGCGCGTGACCGTGCGAGGCATCGAAGCACAGTCGTGGCTGGGCGGCAGCGATTTGGTCGATGTACACGCCGCTGACGCCGTACTCGTTGAACAAGCGAAGGACGATGTCCCCGACGCGGTCCTGCCACAGGCTTGTAGTCGGACACATGACCGCCAGCGTGACGCTGT
>JAAYBA010000633.1 GCA_012719085.1 Planctomycetota bacterium | reverse complement strand
CGGCTGGGTCTCCCTGTTCGACGGCACCAAAGGCCTCGAAGGCTGGCGGGCCAGCGAGAACCAGGGCACCTTCCGCGTCGAAGACGGCAAGCTCATTGTCCATGGCAAGCGCAGCCATCTGTTCTACGTCGGGTCGGTCAATGGGGGCACCTTCACCGATTCCGAGTTCCAGGCCCAGGTGATGACCATGCCCAAAGCCAACTCGGGCATCTACTTCCACACCGCCTACCAGGAGACCGACTGGCCCGCCAAGGGCTACGAGTGCCAGGTCAACACGACGCACAGCGACCGCAAGAAGACCGGCGGTCTCTACGCGATACAGGACGTAATCGACAACGCACCGTCGAAGGATGGGCAGTGGTTCCACTATTACATCAAGGTGGTCGGCAAGCGCATCGTAATCCAGATTGACGGCAAGACGACGGTCGACTGGACCGAGCCGGACGATTGGCGACCGCCGCAGGGCATGGCCGGCCGCAAGCTTTCCAGCGGCACCTTCGCCATCCAGGGCCACGACCCGGACAGCATCGTCCACTTCAGGAACATCATGGTCAAGCCCCTGGACCCGATCCAGGTTGTGGTCGTCACCGGCGGACATGACTTCGAGCACGGCCCGTTCTTCAAGCTGTTCCAGGGCTATGACGACATCGCCTATGTCGAAGCCGCGCAGAAGGACCACAGCGAGCTGTTCGAGGACATCGCCGGCTGGAATTACGACGTCATCGTGCTCTACAATATGACCGCGAATATCTCGCCTGCGCGGCAGGACAACTTCAAGCGGCTGCTGCGCGACAAGGGCGTGGGCCTCGTGGCGCTGCACCACGCCCAGGGCGCCTTTCCCGACTGGGACGAGTACCGCAAGATCATCGGGGCCAAGTATCCGCTCAAGGACCAGACGATCGACGGGGTCGCCTTCAAGATGGCCACCTACAAGCACGATGTGGACCTGACCGTCCAGGTCGCCGACCGCACTCACCCGCTCACGCGCGGGTTGGAGGATTTCGACATCCACGACGAAAGCTACAAAGGCGTATGGTTCGCCAAGGACAATCACGTGCTGCTGACGACGGAGGAGCCGACCAGCGACAAGACCATCGGCTGGGTGCGACCGAACTACGGCAAGGCCCGCGTATGCTTCTTCCAGGGCGGCCACGACTCGAAGGCCTACGCCAACCCGACCTTCCGCGAGATCGTCGTCCGCGCCATCCGCTGGTCCGCCGGCCGGCTGGACTGAGGCGGGATCTTCCGAAGAAGCCGGGCTCTCACAATAGGGAGGACGAGAACGATGGCATCAGATCTGAATCGTCGCAGCTTCATGAAGCACTCGCTGGCCGCCTCGGCGGGCGGGGCGATGGTGTTGAGCGCGACCGGGAGCCGTGCCGGCGCATCGACCATTCGGGTCGAGCCGGACTCGAAGGCGACACTGCCGAAGGGCAAGATCGGGGATCTCGAGGTCAGCCGGATTCTCTTGGGCGGGAATCTCCTGACGCACTACACCCACAGTCGCGACCTGCGGTATGTCTACAATCTCTGCGCGCACTACAATACGGAGGAGAAGATTCACGAGACGATGGCCCTGGCTGAGGCCCACGGCATCGACACGCTCTCGATCCACAACCCGCCCGGCATCGTCGAGATGCTCAAGCGATACCGCCAGCGACATGGCGGCAAGATGAAATGGATCATCTGCCCCATCGCCGAACTCACTGACGACATGAAAGCCTATACCGAGATGACCAAGGAACTGGTCGACAACGGCACCGAAGCCATCTATCTCTGGGGTGTGCGCTCTGATCCTCTGTGCGCCCAGGGGCGCATGGATCTTGTGCGCAAAGCCGTCGAGGTTGCCAAGGACCTCGGCGTGCCCTCGGGCGTTGGCGGCCACGACCTGAACGTGATCGTCCAGTGCGAGAAGCATAACATCGGCGCCGACTTCTATATCAAGACATTCCACCACCACAACTATCCGAGCGCCCCCAAGCCGCACGAGCTGAAGAACGCCCACAGCGAGGTTCCCGGCTACTGGTGCAAGGACCCGGCCGAGACCATCGAGGTGATGAAGAACGTCACCAAGCCGTGGATCGCGTTCAAGGTGATGGCCGCCGGAGCGATCCCGCCGCGCGACGCCTTCAAATACGTCTTCGAGAACGGCGCCGACCACTGCCTGGCCGGCATGTTCGATTTCGAGATCGCCGAGGACGTGATGATCGCCAACGAAACCCTCGCCGCCGTCCAGAACCGCTCCCGCCCCTGGCGAAGTTGACACGCGAGAATCGGATCGGGCAGATGGTAGGGTGGGCCGCCCACCATCTGTCTTTGGATCGGTGTGCGGGGCACACCCTACCGCTCTATCAAGCCCCGGGATTTCCAGTGATGGCCCCCGGGTGGCACGCCCTCGCACACGTGAAATGGGGAACGCCTTGGAATCCGCAT
>JAAYBA010000093.1 GCA_012719085.1 Planctomycetota bacterium | reverse complement strand
GCGGGCCGCGTGCGCGCTGGCCGAGGCGCAAGAGGAGTTTCTCCATGATGACGAAGCATGAGTTTGCCGATTGGTTCGCCGCGCAGGTGCAGCCGCGATGGCCGTCGTGGCAGGTCAACGCTATTGTGTTGAACGACTGGTATGTGGCGCTGGGCCGCTATGACGCCGGGACGCTGACGCAGGCCGTCCGCCAGCACAAGATCGACGACGACCCGATCCGCCCGAGCATTCGCTTGGTCCGCGCGCAGGTGCGCCGGATCGCCGCCGACGCGATGACCCGGCCGCCCAAGACCGAGCCGCCCGCCGACATGGTGACCGGCACCGAGTTCTGGCGGCAGGCCCGCACAACCTTCGCCTGGCAGCGGCGGATCACCCTGATGGAGAACCTGGCCAAGCTCGGCCCGCAGTTCCGCGACCGAGACCCCGAGGCCTACGACTGGATCAGGGAGCAGCGCACCGCACAAGCCGCCGGGCCGGCAGCTTCGTAGCCCGCCGTGCGCGTCGCTCTTTGACAACTCCATGAGAGTAGTGTTTTTCGCCTTCCGCCCGGCCATAGAACCGGGATCCGCCGCAGGCGGATGCAGGCATGCCGATGTCCGTAGAGAACAGAAAACGGGCACGGCTGTGGCGATACCTTTTTTCGTCCCTGAACAGGGTGCGCCGGCGCCGTGCCCGACTCCATCCGCGAGTCGTCTCTACGGCAAATTCTACCGCCGCCGGACCGCCGCACAATCGTGGGGACTACGTATTTTGCAGCGCGATTGGCAGACCGGGCGGCCGGCGCATCATTCCTTCACTTTGTGCGACTCGTCTTTGTACCAGTGTTTCCAGGTCTTGCCGCCATCGGGAGAGACTTCCGTCGTCGAGGTCTGGCGCATCCCATCGGGTGAGATCGTCGTCACGCTGCGGACGGGAACGGTCTGGCCGGTGCTGGTGGTCATGGTCGACTGGCTCGTCCAGGTACATCCATCGGCCGAGACCGTCTCCGTCGAGATATCCCGACTTCCGTCGCTGACGAACGCGATGGAGACGTAGTTCTCTGCCCTCGGGTCGTATCCCTCGAGTCCGACGCTGGTCGTCGTGCCCGATGGATTGTGGTCCTCGATCCTCTGCTCCAGGAAGCGACCGCCCAGAACGAAACGGCAGGTGCTCGTCCCGTGGAATCTTCCGGCACCGCCATAGGGCAGGCCCGGCACCGGCGGAGCGGTCTGCTCGCCCTCATACGTCCACTCGCCGGCGAACACCGCCAGCTTCTTCATCTCGTCACTGAGCTTGGCGCTGTCGACGGTCTGCTCGACCTCGGATTCGTGCGTGGCGAGGCACTGCCAGCGGCCGTCGCGCTTCTGCCAGACTTCGCTGAAGAGATCCTCGTGCTTCTTTCCGCCGGGCTCGGTCCATTTGACAATGCCCTTGGCCAGGGCGATATCCCCGTAGAGCTGAACCTTGGTCCCTTCGACGCTCATGGCGATAGACCGCGTGTCCTCCGACTGAATGTCACGCAGATACGCGGCCTTTGGCAGGAGCGTCCCGTCGGAGAGCGTGAGCACATACTCGTCGGCCAGGATGCGATCCACCGTCCGCACATCACCGGCCACTTCGGCACGCGACCACTCCTGCTGCACCCGGATCAGCGCCTGCTCGTCGCCGGCGGGCGTGACTATAGTGAATCGGGACTCGTGGAGGGGCTGCCAGGTCTGGCCGTCGGTCGAGTAGTCTTCCCGCCGAACGAAGCCGGCGCCGTCGGGCAGATCGGTTTCCGTGCCTCGGAAGTGGTACTTCTTGCCGTTCATGACGCTGGTGGTCTGCCAGGAGACTACGGCCCCCTGCCGGGTGAAGGGGGCCTGATCGACATAGCCGGTATCGCCCCAAAATATGTAGTGATACTTGTCCGTCTCGGGATCGTAGGAGATGATCTCCCTGCCCTGCGTCTCACCGTTGGGCCCTTTGCCTTCAAAGGAATAACTGCCCTCGATGGCAAACCCATTGAGGATGGGTCCGGCGATCCACGTGCCCTTGACCGGATGGGCGGGTCCCAGCGGGCTGGTGAAGGTCTTTCCGGTGATGGTGTACTGTCCGCACCAGTCGAGCATCTTCTTGTGTCCGGCGGTCAGTTCGGGCCGCTCGCCGGCGGCCTGCGCAAGGACGACGCCGCTCACTGTCCAGAACAGAAGCACCAACATCCACCATGCCCAACG
>JAAYBA010000092.1 GCA_012719085.1 Planctomycetota bacterium | reverse complement strand
GTCGAGACGACGTCTTCGGCCCCCTGGCCCGACAGGACGGCCTTGACCTCGTAGAGGTACGGATCTTCGAGCGACCAGAGCCGCATCGGTTTGATGGGCACGTCGAACTCGATTTCCTGGCGTCCCTTGGCGACGGTCGTCTGTGCGGCGCCTGCGGGGCGATCTTCGGACTTGAACTGGATCGCCAGACGCATCGCGTCGGGCGCCGCCTGGTTCAGCGTGGCCTTGACGGTGACCTTGCCGGCGTCGATGTCCGGCAGGAAGTGCACGGTTTCCAGCGCGACCTTGGGCCGGGCCTCCAGATAGATCGTCTGCCAGATGCCCTTGGCCGGGCCGTAGCCCTGCTTGCCTTCGAGCTTGAACGGATGCGGCGTGTCGTCGACGCGCAGCGCGAGGGTTTGGTCCCGGTCCCACTTGATATGGTCGGTCAACTCGAACTCGAACGGCGTGTACCCGCCCTGGAAGCTGCCGACCTTCTGGCCGTCGAGCCAGCCGGTCGTCAGCCAGTCGCAGGCGCCGACCACGACGAAGACGCGGCTTCCCTTCCAGTCGGCCGGTACGCGGATCGTCCGCTTGTACCACGCGATGTCGGCCTGGTCCTCGACGCCGGACAGCTCCGAGCCCCACGGGAACGGCACGTTGATCGACAGCGGAAACTCCGTCTTGCCGGACGACCAGTTGCCCGCCAGCCCCGCGTCCTCCTTGTCGAAACGGAACTGCCACGGGCCGTTCAGGTTGATCCACAGCGGCCGCTCAAAGTCCGGCCGGGGATGCTCCGGCAGCGGGATGTCCTGAGCCCTTGAAAGATCGCTCCAGGCTCCACAGACAACTATCGAGAGAATGACGGCGATCACAGGCATTGTTCGGCTGATGTTTCGCATCGAAACCACCCTTTCAAGAAGGCCCCATCGTTGAACGCAAGTGCGTCGGTGCAAGATGCTCCCAGCCTATCGGCCCCACGTCCGATTGTCCAGGATTCTCCGTGTCGGTGGCGAGCGAAAAGACGGCTTTCCAGTTGACAGCGGGCCGGAACCGTGTGATGGTAGGCGACAACGTGCATCGTTAACAAGGCGATGGTCGTTCGGACAAGAACGGGAATCTCGGGCATTGTGTATGAGCGCGGAGGCATTCGTACAAACGTCGCTGTACTTCCTGGCGTTGATCAATCCGCCCAGCAAGGTCTTTCTTCTGTCCTCCATGGACCCTCCCTATTCGCGGGCGGAGTTGTTGAAGGTCTCGGTGACAGCCTCGTCGGTGGCGCTGGTGATCCTGCTGCTGCTCTCCGGCATCGGCCACTTTATTCTGCACGAGGTTTTTCGTGTCGAGATCTACTCCTTGCAGGTGGCCGGGGGCATCGTTCTGTTCATCATTGGTCTGACGGCGGTCCGGAAGGGGCGGTTCTACGAGCAGGACTTTCACGGGGCCACGGACATTTCCATTGTCCCGCTGGCGGCGCCGTTGATCGCCGGTCCGGGCACGATCACGGCCGCTATTTCGTTTGCGGCGACACAAGGGGTCGCGATCACGGCACTGTCGTTGACTGCAGCGCTGGCGGTCAATTTCCTGGTCATGCTGATGTCGGTGTGGATCGGTCGGATTCTCGAGCGGCTTCACGCCTTCGGTCCGCTGATCCGCATCACAGGTCTGATCGTCACGGCGGTGGCGGTACAGATGACGCTCTCCGGCCTGTCCCAGTGGCTCGGCCCGATCCTGAGCCCTGCATCGACAGGATAGGGCGCGTCGGGCTACCGCTTCAGCGGCTCGTAAAACGTCTCCGGGCGCGGGCCGAGCGTGTTGGTGAGGGTCCCGAGCCCGTCGATGGCTCCTTCGATGACGTCGCCGGCCTGGAGGAAGTTGCCGGTGGCGATGGCCACGCCGGACGGGGTGCCGGTGCAAATCACGTCGCCCGGCTCCAGCGTCATCAGGTGGCTCAGAAACGAGACGATATCCGCGATGGGGTAGATCATCTGCGAGGAATTGGCGTCCTGGCGGACCTGCCCGTTGACCTTGAGAACCATGTGCAGGTTCTGGACGTCGGCGATTTCGTCCTTCGTGACGAGATACGGGCCGGTGGGCAGGAAGCCGTCGGCCCACTTGCCGCCGAGCCAGTCGTAGAACTCGTCCCACGGTCGCTTCCCCCGGCCCTCTTTGAATGTCACGCTGCGGGCGGAGACATCGTTGGCGACCATATAGCCTGCAACGCAGTCAAGGGCGCGGTCGGCCGGTACGCACTTCGCCTTGCTTCCGATAACAGCGGCCAGTTCGAGCTCGTAGTCGATCTGGCGGCTGTAGACCGGCCAGGGGATCGTGTCTTCCGGTCCGCAGACGACGTTGGCCGGCATCAGGAACGGTCGTGGCACGGTGGTCCAGCGGGGCGAGTCGGACAGGCCCAGTTCGAAGCCCCGACTCTGGGATGCCTCCTTGATGTGCTCGGCGTAGTTGCCGGCCAGGGCCAGGAGCTTGCCCGGCTCCGGCAGGGGAGCCAGAAGTGTCAGCGCATCCAGCGGGACCGCTTCGATCGTTTCGGGCAATCGTGCCAGAATATCCAGACAGGCGGAACCTCGCCGGAGAATGTCCATGACGCTCTGCGGGGCATCCCGGTCGGGCCAGGCCGATGGGACATCCACGATGCCGCGATCCGTTGCGAGGCCGCAGGAAACCACCCCGTCACGCCGATACGTTACCAGCTTCATCTTCGTATGTCTCCTAATGGCCGACAGTTGTGCGTTCGGACGGTATTGTACCGCTTCCGGCGAGCCGTACAAGGGCCTCAGCGGCAGCCTCTGTCACGTCCCAAAAAACGCCCGTTCGCAGAAGTGATAGCTGTTCCGACGGGAAATGGGCCTCTCCCGTGCTTTCTGGGCCATATCGGCGTGACATGGCAGCGAAATTGCGGGCGCAGGAATGGCGATTGTGGGCTGGGAATCGGGGTTCGCAGGAATGCTGGATCGGGCGGCGGATATTCCCTCAAGAGAAAGCCAATGCCTTTCCGATGACAGTCTCGCCGGTGGGCGAGTCGCTGTCCCGGCAGCAGCAATCGTGTAGATATCGGGGTAAGGAGCACGGCGAATGACGTTGAAAGAGATTCTGACGGGAACGAGCAGTTGGTTGCGGTCCCATCGCTATGAGGAGGCAGGCTGTTGCGAGCCGGCGCTCAACGACGACGGGCTGATCGCCTGTGGGTTCGACGCCGACGATGATTTCTCGGACCCTCGCTCGGCCAACACACCGAGCGGTCCGGTTGTGGTCAATCCCGTTACCTCACTGGACCATCGTGATCCGGCTGAGAAACTCCATGAAGGCATCAGCCGGCTGGTGGACCAGCTTCGGCAGATCAACGAGCACCTGAATTGCCAGCTTTCCCAACACGCCGAGTTAATGGACCGCGTGCGGGAACTTCCCAAGGCGCTGGAAAGCCTGCCGGCGTCGGTAGAGAACCAGCGGCAACTGACCACGCGTCTGCTCGAACAGATGCGCAGCACGTCGTTGAAGGACCAGCAATTCATCGATGCCGTGGGGCAGATTCCGCAGCAGACGGCCCGACAAACCGATATGTTGACCTCGATCAACCATCAGCTCGCGGCCGCTGCCGATACCGACGTCCAACTGGCCGAGAGCTTCGTCAAGTTCAAGGGGACTCTCGACCGGCTCAATCACAACACGATCAGCAACACCGAAGGCATTCTTCAGATGAGCCGGACGTTTGCCGCCAGCGATCGCTATCTCAAGTACGTAATCTCGAAAATGAACCGGCGCTATGCCTGGACGCTCGCCCTGGCCCTGAGTGTGTGTGCCGGTGTCGTTACCGTATTGGCCGCTCTTCTCTTCTTTCTCGTCGGCTGACCGCGTCTGGATGAGGGCCGGTTCCGTTGGGGTCCGGCCCTTTCCACACGCATGGATGTTCGGGCCGTCGGGCCGACCCCCGTCGTGATCTGCCCTCGTACTGTGCCACGGCCGGCCTTCAGTCAGCGACGATGACCTCGATATGGACCAGGCCGATACGGACCGGGCCGATACGGACCGGGCCGATGCGGTCTGGGCGGTGGGGCGGGGACGACTTCAACGACCTTGACGACCGGTGCGTGCACGACGCGAGGCCGTCGGTGGCTGTGCCGTTCCTCGTAGCTGAAAGACATGCACCCGCTCAGCGTGACCGCTGCCGTGCAGACGAGCGTGATCAGAAGCGTGCGTTTCATGGTCCAGTCTCCCAAAAACGACGGTTCATTGCATTCCTGTTCCATCCAGTAAAGGCAGCGGCGGCGCCTGGGGTCACGGTGCGTGCCGATGGACATTCCACGAGGTTGGCGCTGGTCGGTCGGGCGACGATCTGCTACTCTTTGCGGCGTTGGGGATCGGATGAACGACTGTGAAGGTCAGGAGATCGACGCATGAAGAAGGAACTGCTGCTCAGAAGCGCCGTTGTGGCCTCGCTCGGAGGTTTGCTGTTCGGGTTCGACACGGCCGTGATCTCGGGCGCCGAGCAGACGCTCCAGGAGTTGTTTGCCGCCACGTATGACTCGCTGGCAGCCGGCATGAGCGCCTTCGGTTTCATGGGCAAGCCGGGCTTCTGGCATGGGTGCACCACCGCCAGCGCCCTGATCGGCACGATCCTCGGCGCGTGGTTGAGCAGCAAACCGTCGGACGCCCTCGGACGCCGCAAGACCCTGTCGCTGCTGGCGGTGCTGTATTTTGTCTCGGCCGTTGGCAGCGCCTTCGCATGGGACTGGTGGTCGTTCGTGATCGCGCGGTTCATTGGCGGACTGGCGGTCGGCGGCTCGTCGGTCGTCGGGCCGATCTACATCGCGGAGATTTCGCCGGCCCGCAGCCGGGGCCGGCTCGTGGCCCTGTTCCAGTTCAACATCGTCTTCGGTATCCTGCTGGCCTACCTGTCCAACTACATCATCGGTGCGCTGAACCTCGGTGACATCGAATGGCGATGGATGTTCGGCATCGAGGCCTTCCCGGCGGTGGCCTTCTTCTTCCTGCTGGCGGGCAACCCGCTCAGTCCCCGCTGGTTGATGGCCCAGGGCCGCGCCGACGAGGCACGCGGCATCCTGGAACGACTCGGCGCCGACGATGTGACTTTGGAGATGCAGGAGATCCAGAAGTCCATCGAGCTGGCCCACCACAGCATCGGCGAGCCCTTCTTCCGGAAGATCTATTTGAAGCCGATCCTGCTGGCGTTCCTGATTGCGGCGTTCAATCAGCTTTCCGGGATCAACGCGCTGCTCTACTACTCGACGCGGATCTTCGAACTGGCCGGAGCCAGCGCCGATTTCGCGCGTCTGCAAAGCGTGATCGTCGGCGCGACGAATCTGGTCTTCACGATGCTGGCCATCGCGATCATCGACCAGTTCGGCCGCAAGAAGCTCATGCTCGTCGGCTCGCTGGGCTATATTATCAGTCTCGGCACCGTGGCGTGGGCGTTTCACACCGAGCGGGGCGGCGCGATCGTCCTGGGATGCTTCCTGCTGTTCATCGCCTCGCACGCCTTCGGCCAGGGCGCTGTGATCTGGGTGTTCATCAGCGAGATCTTCCCGACGCAGGTTCGCGCCAAAGGACAGGCGTTGGGCTCGTTCACGCACTGGTTCATGTGTGCGGCGATCTCGTGGACCTTCCCCATGCTGGTGGGTCGCCCGGATGCCCCAGGCGCCAGCCAGGCGGGCGCGCGTGTCTTCGCCTTCTACGCCGGGATGATGGTGCTGCAGTTGATCTGGGTGATCGTGATGATGCCCGAGACCAAAGGCGTGCCGCTGGAGAAGATCCAGAAGGAACTCGGCATCGAATAGAGTGCGTCACGGCTGTCGCACGTCGTAGCACGAGAGCGTGTCGTGATAGCGCAGATAGAGCCGGCCGTCGAACAGGACCGGGTGGGCCCAGGCGTCGAGGCGACGCTTTCCGGTCAGGCTGAACCGCCCGACGATCTCCAGGCGGTCGGCGGCAGGTCGGATCAGGCCGACGTTGCCTTGCTCGTCGAGGAGGTAGAGCCTTCGGTCGGCGTAGATGGCGGCGCCCGTGGTGAAGTCCTCCATCTCGTATCTCGTCGCACCCGTCTTCCAGTCGAACCCGAACCACCACTTGGGCCGGGTGTAGCCGGCGGCGTAGAGGACGCCGTCGACGAGGAGGCCGCCGCCGGTGACGGCGTCGATGAAGGACTGCCAGGTCAGCACCGCTCGGTTGTCGGAGAGTTGGTACTGGCGGCCCAGCGAATCATAGGGCGTCATGAAGAAGACACGGCCGGAGCCATAGACCGGCGTCGAGACGTTGGTGCCATAGCGGTTCTTCACTGGCACGGTCCAGAGCAACTCGCCCGTGTCGGCATCGACGCCGAAGCCGTAGACGGCCGAGCAATTGATGATCTGCCTGCGTCCGCCGTGGTGCACCAGGATCGGCGAACAGTGCGAGACGACGTCGTCCTCGAGCGGCGGGGTGATCCAGACGGTCCGGCCGGTTTCTTTGTCGAGTGCCGCCATCAGGGCCTTCTTGCCGCTGACGGTGACGATGACATTCGGGCCGTCGACGAGCAGGCACTCGCTCATCGCCCACGTGATGTTCTTGCCCTCGAAGCGATCCAGGATGTCCACTGCCCAGAGTTCCTTGCCCGAAGCGGCGTCCAGACATGCGACGCGACCATGCGCGTTCATGTGATAGAGCCGGCCTTCGGAGAACGCGCAACATGCGCGCCCGCCGGGGTAGGGGTTCTTCCAGTAGGCGCCGTTCGTGGTGCGCCATATCGGCGTGCCGTCCAGGGCAAAAGCGAAGATCACCAGGTCCTCACCAACGTCACCCGTGATGTAGAGGCGATCGCGCACGATGATTGGCGAGGACCAGCCCTTGCCGAGCCCGTCGATGGTCCAGAGACACTTGGGCCCGCCCTCAGGCCACTGTGCCAGCAGGCCCGTCTCGTCGGAGATGCCGTCTCGTCGCGGCCCGCGCCACTGAGGCCAGTCCGGCTCGGGCGAGGCGATCAGGCCGTCGGTCTGTGCCGGCGCCGGACAGACGCCGAGCAGCAGTGATACGAGGAGAACCGCTGAGACCGCTGACGTATGTGAAATCCGAACGCGATTCATTCTCGATCTCCTGCACTGTTACATGTCCGGCCGGCTCCGCCGGCAGCAGATGGGCGCCGCCCCTGACCAGCCGCGCCAGATCGCCCAGGATACGTTCCGGATGGGAGACCTCGTGCACGACCGCGAACGCCAGGGTGAAATCGAAGGCTCGATCGTATCCCTTCAGATCGATGGAATCCTCAGGACGCACGCGCGTCACCATCGATTCGTCTTGCACCCGGTTCGGCAATTCGGGGTCTCAACACTGTCCCGTATCCTGTTCCAGCGATGGGGTACGGTCTGTGCTGGACCGGCTGGGCCACACGATCGCCAGGATAACCGCCGCGCCGGCGGCGGCCCCCAGGCAGATGCGCTGCGTCGTCGTCAACGATCCGGCGAATTCGCCATACTCCGTGTCGCCTCGAAAAAGATCCGTCAGCGCCCGTCCCACGCCATAGATCAACAGAAACCACAACGGCTTCCTTCCGCGCCAGCGGTCCGACGCAAACACCCGGAAGACAGCCAGCAGGATCGCCATGACGCCGATTTCGTAGAGTTGCGTCGGGTGAAGCGGAGTGCCGGCCGGAGCGCCCCGCGCACCTTCAGGGAAAGTGATAGCCCAAGGCAGCGAACAGGCTTTGCCGTAGCAACAGCCGTTGAACAGACAGCCCAGCTTGGCCGCGATCAACGGGATGGGCACAGACCCGGCGACAAGGTCCATGGCTGCTGCTCTTCGCTCGCTCAGCAGGAGCGTACAGGCCAGGGCCAAAGGGAAATAGGCCAGCAAACCGCCCCACAGGCCGCCTCGGGTCCAGCGATCCACGGTCAGAAGGGCGGCCAGGTTGAAATCCGAGTGACGCAGGTCGAAAAGGACCTTGGCGCCAAGCGTCATGGCGAGCAGGTAGCACACGCTGGCTGCGATCCAGACGCGACGTTTCAGACCGGTACGTCGTGCGATTCGCCGGGCGATCACAAAATGCAGGATGATCCCACCGACATAGAAGACCGCATACGCCGGAACTGGTCCGATGAACGGGCACATGACTTCACGATACCGTCATGTGCCCGTTCTGTCATCAGGTTTCCAGTCCCGACTCCCCATCAGTCTGGCCGGTCGCTCAACGGATCTCACCCATGCGGCCGGTCAGAATGCCGGCGCCGCCATCAGTGTGACTGTCGCGACCTGTATGTCCTTGCCGGGGCCAATCGCGCCGACATTGAGATCGACGACCTCAATGCACAGTTCCGTCGTCACCTCGCCCGGGCCGATGATGTCGGGATTCAACGTGCCGGTCCAGGTTCCGCCCACGCCGTCGGCGGGAGTGATCTCGACCGAAAGCTGGGCCTGAAAGTTCAACTGGACGGTGATATCGGCGCAGCCGGCATAGGAGGCCGTCGATCCCGAGATCAACTGAAGCATCAGGGGGTTGCCGCCGATGTTGATCATGATGCTGTCCGGCCCGGGGGTCGGATCGGGATCGGGATCGGGCTTGGGTTCGGGTTCCGGATCGGGGTCCGGCTTGGAATTCGGGTCGGGTGCGGGGCCGGCCTGAGGACAGAGAGAAATCGTCGGATGGAAGATGTCGCCATCCTGCTGGAGGCAGAGCCTCAACTCATCCGGCCTCGGCGGTGTGGTGTTCAGCAGACCTCGCACACGGACCCGCCCGTCGAACGCCACGGCCCCGCCGCCGTCCAGCGCCAAGTACATGTCGTCCGATGCGATCACGTTGTACGTCTTGCCGTCGTTGGCCTCGAAGTGGACGCAGCCCTGCAGACCCTTGCGAATGGTGCCGCACTGGTTGAAGTGCCGTCCGAAGCGGACCTGTTCGGGGTCCATCCAGATGGCCGAATTGGCCGGATACAGGGTCTCGCCGGCGTTGGCGCACGGGACCGGTTCGAGCTTGCCGTTGGTCCACAGGTCCCAACTGACGAGGATATTGCCCGAACAGTCTTCGCTGTCACAGCAGATCACCGTGCCCGCCTGTCCGGCCTTCAGCCCGAACCCGCCAAAGGGATCGTCTTCCAGCAGCACGATGCGTTCGCCGGGCGCGAATCGCTCGGAAAGAGGGCCATCGACGCCGGGGGCCACCGGAAGCACTCCGATCTGCACGTACTGGCCCGCCTCCTCGCAGTCCACCGCGCGGGCGAACACGTCATACGATCCGGCCGGAAGGGCCGGAACCGGCCCGGTCAGTTCCCAATCGGACAGCACCTGCAGGCACATCAACGGTTCGCAGTCACTGCCCAGGTCCCAGCCGGGAAGGAGCAGGTCGATCCAGAGACTGTCACCGGAAACGACCATGACCCGAAACGTCTGGGGAACGCACGAATTCGGCCATGTGCCCGAAAGCGTCAGGGCCAATGTGTCGGCCGAGGTCGGCGATACCGGGGTGAATTGGGCCACCATCTCCGGCAGTGTGGCCGGCACGGCGCCGTGGGCCGACAACGCCGCCAGCAGGACCAGCCCCGCTGCTGCTATTCTTCTTCGTTCCATTCTCTGACCTCCTCATTCATGCCTGATTTGTGGGACGCATTTCTTGTTGCCAACGCAATTGCCTCGTACGGCTCAGCTCGGTATGAAGCGTAGAGCCCGCCATACGATCGACTTCGGGTACCCGGGATCATCGGTCCATCGGGCTCGGTCCCGTCGTACGCCGATGTGACCTGTACGCAGGCCGGTGGCGCCGGTTCAGCAGACTCCCCGGCGCACACCTTCGACCGAGCCAACCTTCCTTGACCGTCAGCATACTGCTTTGCCCATGGCAACGCAAGAAGGACCTTCCTCGGGCCAGGGGCGGGGGGCCTGCGGCTACGGGTCGAGGGGGGCGGTCTGGGTCGTATATGTGATTTCCTGATAGTCCGGGTCGAAGTGCGCGATTCGGTAGTGGATCTGGTCGCCGGCGATGCGGAATTGACGGCACACCTCTGTCCGCTCCGCGAGGCAGGCAGGCACGAGGAGGTCCCGTCGTCCCTGAAGATTCACCCGGTACAGGCTGCCTCCGACCGAGACGGTCCCGTGGGTCGGGCCGCTTACATAGAACAGCTCAAGTCTGGAAGGATGCCATCGGAAGCTCTTGACGCGTGTCCGCCCGGTGTCGTCACCGGCCAGACAGCGGTTTGCGTCTCCGTCGGATCGCATGATCCAGAGCCTTGTCGGCAACTCCCATCCGACCCTGTCGAGATAGGCGATGTGCCGTCCATCGGGCGACCAGGCCAGGGTGCAGCGGAACAGGGCGTCTTCGCTCTGTCCCTTCGCCAGTGTGGTTGTGGTGTCGCGGTCGAGATCGATCCTGAGGATCCGGTTGTCGCAGGCGAAGGCAATGGTCCTTCCGTCCGGGCCGATCGCGATGGTCGAGCATGTGGCGGCCGCCTCGATGCTGTCGAAATGATACAGCGGTCGTAGCGATCCCTGCGACAGGAGCCAGAGATCGTTGGGCGTGGTGACGATATCGAATGCCTCGCCGAACGATGCCACGGCAAGGTCGGCTTGTGTGACGAAGCCGTGGAGGCCTTCCTTGTCGCGCAGCGTTTCGGCGCAGGCCTCGGCGGCGTGGCGATCGCGGAAGAACCCGGCTCGCAGTCGGGTGTATGCCCTTTCGTGTACGTACGCATGGCGGCAGTAGACGAGATGGCCCCTGGCCTTCAGGTCATCATAGGCCCGGAGCACGCGGTCGCTCCGAACGGCAGGCACTGAGAGGATCTGGACGGTGTAATAGGGGCCGGCGTCCGCGGCGGCGATCTCCGGGCCCTGCGCGCCGACCAGGGTCGGAGGAAGCCATGCCATCGCGCCAATGAACGCGATGGCAATCATTCGGCCCCGGCTTTGGTGATGGTCGTCGGCCGGATGTCGGTGCCGCCCCGGTTTGTGTCTTTGCCATCGCATGTTCTTGTTGATACAGACACAACACCGTCCGCGTCAAGCGATTGCCCGGCCGAATGCAGGCTTGTGCCGGGCTCTTGACCCGGGCGGACCGGTTCATGTGATCGACCCTCCCGACCGACCTTGGGATCCATCGCGATCGGCGGTTGACACCCTGTGTTCGGGCCGGGTATGATGAACCGCCCTCTACGGGGCGGTCGGATGGGCGACCGGATCGGTTTACTGGCATCGCAAGACCAAAGGAGTCGGCGGAATGGACCCACAGATTTTCAAAGCGTACGATATTCGGGGCATTTACCCCGATCAGCTCAACGAAGAAGATGCCTGGAAGATCGGCTGCGCGACGGCACGGTTCCTGCCGTCGCTGATGACCGGGTACGAGCGGGGCCAGGTCGGCGCCAATATGATCTGCGTCGGCCGGGACATGCGGACCCACAGCGAGCCCATCGCCAAGGCGCTGATCGAGGGCATTCGCTCGGCCGGCGTCGGCGTGGTCGATATCGGGATGATCGATACCCCCCAGATGTACTTCGCGATCAATCATCTCAAGACGTGCGGCGGCGTGCAGGTGACCGCCTCGCACAACCCGGCCAAGTACAACGGGTTCAAGGTCTCCGGACGCGGCGCCGTTCCGATCGGCGGCGATACCGGCCTCAAGGACATCCAGCATCTGGCGATGGCCATGCTGCACACCAAGGGCAATCCCACCGGCTCGTTCCGAGAACAGGACCTGGGCGCCGAGTACAAGCAGCATGTGCTCCAGTTCTTGCGGCCGGGCCTGAAAGAGAAGAAGATCGCTGTCGATGCCTCCAACGGCATGGCGGGCAAGGCCCTGCCCCTGCTCTTCGGCGACGGCCCCGTCGAGATCATGGAGATCAACTTCGAGCACACGGGCAAGTTCAAGCACGATCCGGATCCGCTGAAGGAGAAGAATCTCTCGCAGGTTCGCGCGATGGTCAAGCGGCAGAAGTGCGACTTTGGCCTGTGCTTTGACGGAGACGCCGACCGCATGATGCTCGTCGATGAGACGGGCCAGACGGTCAGTTGCGACCTTTTGACGGCCCTGATGGTGCCGTACTTCTTGGAGAAGAAGCCGAAATCGGCGGTGGTCTACGACCTGCGCAGCAGCCGGGTCGTGATGGAAGAGATCATCAAGCACGGCGGAACGCCGCGACGCGAGCGGGTCGGCCACGCCTATATGAAAAAGGCGATGCGCGATTCCCATGCCGTCTTCGGAGGGGAATTGTCAGGTCATTTCTACTACGCCGATAATTTCTGCGCCGACTCGGCGGCTATCACGATGGTCCACCTGCTGAACGTGGTCAACGATGCCGATCAGCCGATCAGCGAGCTGATCGCTCCGCTGCGCCGCTATGCCAACAGCGGAGAGATCAACTTCAAGGTCGAGGACAAGCAGACCAGGATGGAGGAGCTGGCCCGCCGATACGGAGACGGCCAGATCGACCGGCTCGACGGCGTGACGGTGGGGTTCAAGGAATGGTGGTTCAACTGCCGACCGAGCAACACCGAGCCTCTGCTGCGTCTGAACGTCGAGGCGCGGACACAGGAGATGCTGGACGAGAAGCTGGCGGAAATCGAAGAGGTGCTCGGCAAACGCGACTGATTCGGAGCGTCGCTGAGGAGACCTGTATGAGTCAACGGTACATTTCACGTCGAGATTTCGTGGGGGCCGCCGGTGCTTTGCTTGCAGGCGGACGGGTTTCTGCCGCTGCAGGGGCGCAGCCATCGATCGGGGACGGCAATCGCTTTCGCTATTGCCTGAACACCAGTACGATACGAGGCCAGAAGCTGGGTCTGGCCAGGGAGGTCGATGTGGCCGCCGAGGCGGGCTATGATGCGATCGAGCCCTGGGTTTCGAGCCTTCAGGAGCATACCCGCTCCGGCGGCACGCTCCGCGACATCCGAAAGCGGATCGAGGACCGCGGGCTTAGCGTGGAGAGCGCCATCTCGTTTCCGCGATGGATTGTCGATGACGACGCCGTCCGGGCCGAGGCCGTCGAACAGGTCAAACGGGAGATGGACCTGCTCGCTCAGATCGGGGGCAAGCGGATCGCCGCTCCGCCGGCCGGCGCGACGGATGGGGCCGAACTCGATTTGCTCAAAGCGGCCGAGCGCTACCGGGCGCTGCTGGAACTGGGCGACCAGACCGGCGTGGTGCCGCAGGTGGAGGTCTGGGGGCCTTCCAAGAACCTGCACCGGCTTGGGCAATCGATGTTCGTGGTGATCGAAAGCGGTCACCCCAAGGCGTGTTTGCTGCCCGACGTGTACCACATCTACAAGGGTGGCTCGGACTTCCACGGGTTCAAGACGATCAGCAGCCGGACGATCCAGGTGTTTCATCTGAACGACTATCCGGCCAACCCGCCGCGCGCAACGATTCGCGACGGCGACCGCGTCATGCCCGGCGACGGCATCGCGCCGCTGACGCAGATCCTGCGCGATCTGTGCAACAACGGCAGCGAGGCGGTCCTGTCACTGGAGTTGTTCAGTCAGGTGTACTGGGACAAGGACCCGCTCGCCGTCGCGCGAGAGGGCCTGGCCAAGATGAAGGCCGCCGTACGCGCTGCCGTTTCGCACGGCTGACCCGGTCAGGGACGAAGCCCGCACGTTGCTCTACGTTATCGATGGGCGAAGCCGGCCGCAGGGAGCAGCGAGTCTTCTGAAGGTGCGTTCGTGAAATGATCCCCGTCAGACCACACGAGGTGATATCCGTTGCGGTCTTCCTTCTGGTGTTGCTCGCTCTGTACGGATGGGAAGCCGTTCTTCTCGGGCGCGCCGCTGTCGCTCGGATCCGCCGGCGGCCGGTCCGGGCCGTACTGACGAGCCGGACGGCCCTGGTGGTCCATTCTCTTGCAGTCCTCGGCATCGTCTGCATGCTCTATGGTCGCTTCATCGAACCCTTCCGGGTCGAGGTCAATTTGATGACCGTGCACACCCCCCATCTTGGCAAGGCATCGTTTCGTATCGTCCAGATCTCCGATCTGCACTGTGATGCGATGCCGCGCAACGAAGAGCAGATGGTCCGGACGGTCAACGCCCTTCGGCCGGACATCGTCGTTGCCACAGGGGACTATCTCAACGATATCGCCGGCTTGCCTCGACTGAAGGAGGCCCTCGGCCGCTTGGACGCGGCGCTGGGGAAGTTCGCCGTGACAGGCAATTTCGAGGTTGATCGCTGGTCCGGCCTGGATCTTCTGGAGGGAACAGGCTTTCAGCGCCTCGATATGGACACAGTGTCCGTCGCCAGGGACGGCGAGACAATCGCCATCTATGGACTGGCGATGGATCGCTCGCGCGACGGCAAGGCCTTCCTCCAGGGGCTCCCGCACGACCGATTCAACGTCCTTCTCTATCATACACCCGACCTGATCGAAGACGTTGACGGCCTGGGCATCAGTCTGTATCTTTGCGGGCACACCCACGGCGGGCAGGTTGCCTTGCCTCTGTACGGTGCTCTGATTACATTCTCCCGGCACGGCAAGAAATACGAGTCCGGGACGTATCGTGTGGGTGACACGATGCTCTACGTCAACCGGGGGCTGGGGCTCGAACGGCGGCCCGCGCCCCAGGTGAGGTTTCTGGCCCGGCCGGAGATCGCCGTCTTTGACATCGTTCCAGGTCCATAGCCGGCGCCGACCGCACAATCGAGATCGCGCATGAATCCTGTCACGGTCCTGTTCATAGCCCTCGGGTTGGCGATGGATGCCTTTGCGGTCTCCATCGTCGCCGGCAGCGTGTATCGCCAGTTGCGCGTCCGACACGCGCTGCGCATGGCGCTGTTCTTCGGAGCGTTCCAGGCCGCGATGCCACTGATCGGCTCGCTGGCGGGCCTGGGCCTGAAGACCTACATCAGCCCTTACGACCACTGGATCGCCTTCGGTCTGCTGGCCTTCGTCGGAGGAAAGATGATCTACGAGGCATTCGCGATCGAGTCGGCCGAGAAGAATCTCGATCCATCGAATCTGATGGTCCTGCTGGCGTTGTCGATCGCGACCAGCATCGACGCCCTGGCGGTCGGCGTGACGCTGTCGCTCCTGACCCGTTCCGTGGCCTTTGCGGTCGTCGTCATCGGTCTGATCACGTTCGGTCTGTCCTATGTCGGCGTGGTCATCGGCAAGCGGTTCGGGCACTTCTGCGAGAGCCGGATCGAGGTCCTCGGCGGTCTCGTCCTCATCGCCATCGGCGTCCGAATCCTTCTGGCCCATCTGCTGTAGAGGCCAATCCCCACTCACCCGGACCTGGTTTGGCGGAATTGACATGAGGCGTCGGGCCTGCTACAATAAGAGGATGTCGTTTGGTACGGCTCCAAATCGGCGGAACGGGATGGCGCCATGCGTGAGTTTCCTTGAGGTGTGAGTGATGATGAACCGGACGCATTTCTTCGTATTGGCCCTCATGCTGGCAGTGGCTTCCTTGTCGGCCGGGGCCGATGTGACCAGGCCCGGAGACTTCGTCCGGGGCGTCCCGAACGACGGCGACTGGCCCAGCAACGAGGCGCCGCCTCTGGCGATCGACGACGAAGTCAACACGAAGTACCTGCACTTCAAGGGGGAAACCGAGCCGACCGGATTTCAGATGACGCCGTCGGTCGGACCAACGATTGTCACCGGCTTGACCTTCACCACCGCCAATGATGCCGTCGAGCGCGATCCAACCGCCTTCGAGTTGAGCGGGTCCAACGTAAGCATTGACGGCCCATACACGGTGATCGCCAGCGGCAGCATTGTGGATTTCGGTCAAGCCTCGCCGTGGCCTCGTTTCACGATGAACGAAACGCCGATCACGTTCGCCAACAAGACGGCGTACACGCACTATCAACTGCTGTTTCCATCCGTTCGCAGCGCCGCGGGCGCCAACAGCATGCAGATCGCCGAGGTGGAGTTTCTGGGCGGTCCGGCAGGGGGATTGCCTCCCGAGGTCGACGCCGGCGAGGATCGAACCATCCCCTGGCGCGGCGCCGGCCATACGATCGTTCAGATGCGTCCGATCATTGACGACGACGATCCGAACGATATAGGCCTGATCGATCCGGATTATCTTAAAATCCTCTGGTCGTCCACGGGCCAGCCGGCCGCCGATTTCCTGGGCACGGAGAACGAACCCAACGCCACGGTCTCGTTTCCCGAGCCGGGTGTTTACACGCTGCAGCTTCAGGTCTGGGACGAACGCGATCAGGAAGGCCGCGACACGGTGGTGATCTTCGTCGTCGAGCCGCCGTGTCCGCTGGGCGACCTGTCGGGAGACTGCAAGGTCGGTTTCGCCGACGTCATGCTTCTGGCCGAACAATGGCTCGATGGGCCGGGCTGCGCGGGTTGGCCGTTCGGCTGCGCCGATCTGACCGGCAACGACGGAGTCACGCTGGCCGACTTCTCCCGCCTGGCCGATGACTGGTTCGCCGATTGGACGGGCGCCCTGCGCGTGACGCTGTCGCCTGCCGAGGCGGTGGCCGTGGGGGCACAGTGGCGGCTCGACGGCGGCGCCTGGCGCAACAGCGGCGCCGTGGTGGGCGATCTGGTCCCGGGGGCGTACACCGTGGAGTTCCATCTGGTGGCGGACTGGGGGCGGCCTTCGGCCCGGACGGTCCACGTCGGCAGGGAGCAGACTACGGACCTGAGCGTCGCCTACAGCCGGCTTCCGGACTCAGAGCTGCTGATCAGCGAGTTCATGGCGGTCAACGAGACGACGCTCTCGACGGTGGTAGCCGGGCGGACCGTCTATCCGGACTGGATCGAGATCACCAACTACGGCGCCGAATCGGTCGATCTGGCCGGCTGGTATCTGACGGACGATCCCGACGATTTGAGTCGTTGGGCGCTGCCGGCGATTCATCTGCCGGCCGGCGAGTCTGTCGTGATCTTCGCCTCGGGCGTACAGGAGCAGGACAGTCTTGGCAACTGGCCCTATCGCGACGATGCGGGATACTATCACGCGAGTTTCTCGCTCAGCGCCGAAGGGGAGTATCTGGCGCTGGTTCGACCCGACATGCAGGTAGCGCACCAGTACGGCCTGCCCGACGGCGACGGTGTCGAGCAGGGGTATCCGGCCCAGCGGGCCGATCTGTCGTACGGCTTCTCTGCAGGCGAGTTCCAGTACTTCGCGCAGCCGACGCCGGGGGCCGCCAACAACGCGGGATACGTGGAGGTATCCGCCGCCCCGGTCTTCTCCCATCCGGGAGGCACATTCACAGGATACATGCTGCTCGAATTGAGTTCGCCCAATCCGAATGCGGAGATCTACTATACCCTCGACGGCCGGGTTCCCACCGCGTCGTCCAGGCAGTACACCGAGCCCCTCTCGATTCTGGGCACCAAGGAAGTGCTGGCCCGCTCCTATGAGCCGGGCAAGGCGCCGAGTGCCGTGGTCGGTCAGACGTACATCGGTCTGTCGGACGACGTGCTCGATTTCAGTTCCGATCTGCCGATCGTCATCGTCGACACGAATCGCCAGAACGTCGGCACCACCTACCGACCCGTTCGCTCTGCCTTCATCGACGTCGGTGCCGACGGCCGGGCACGGATCGTCGATGCCGCCGACTATGCCGGTCGCGGGGGGATGAAGCGGCGGGGGCGAAGCACGATCAATTCGCCCAAAGGCTCGTACGGGTTTGAGACCTGGGATGAGAACGATCGGGACAAAGAGGTATCGATCTTCGGTCTGCCTGCCGAATCCGACTGGATTCTGTATGCCCCGCTGAGCTTCGATCGGGCGATGATCAACAACGCCTTTATGCACGAGTTGAGCAATCAGATCGGTCGATACTCGGTGCGCACCCGGTTCGTGGAGATGTTCCTGGGCACCAGCGGCAACGCCGTCTCGATGGGCGATTACGTCGGCCTCTACATCTTCATGGAGAAGATCAAGAGGGACCCGAACCGCGTTGATATCGAGAAGCTTGAGCCCTGGCACGACGCCGAGCCCGCCATCAGCGGGGGCTATATGCTGAAGATCGACCGGCCCGATACAGGCGACCGGGGCTTCCGCACCGCCCGGGGCAATCCGACCTATGGGGATGGGACGCTGTGCTACGTCGATCCAAAGGAGGCGGAGATCACCGCCGCCCAGTCCGCATGGATTCGCGGGTATCTCGATGCCTTTGAAGAGGCGCTCTACGGGCCCGACTTCGCCGACCCAGTGAACGGTTACGCCAAATACATCGACATCGATTCGTTCATCGATCACAACCTGCTCAACATGCTGGCGATGAACGTCGATGCCCTTCGTCTGAGCACGCACATGCACAAGCGGCGCGGAGGCAAGCTCGAGATGGGGCCGCTATGGGACTTCGACCGGTCGCTGAATTCCACCGACGGCCGCGACGACAATCCCGAGCGCTGGCGCGGCAGCGGGGATGGGACGGACTATCTCGGCTACATCTGGTGGGACCGGATGTTCGAGGACGCCAACTTCTGGCAGAAGTACATCGACCGCTGGTTCGCCCTGCGCCGGGGTGCGTTCAGCAACGAAAGCCTGAACGCGACGATCGATGCGATGGCCGAGGAAATCTGGGAGGCGCAGGAACGCAACTTCCAGCGGTGGAGCGGCTACGGCCCGCGCTACGGCGGCTTCGAGGGCGAAATCAGCCAACTGAAGAACTGGCTGAGGCGACGCTGCACGTGGGTCGACAGCCAGTTCGTGCCTCCTCCCGAGATCGTCCCGTACGGAGGTCACGTGGAGGCCGGCATGCAGGTCAGCCTGGTGAACAAGGCCGGCAGCGGTGTGATGTACTATACGCTCGATGGGTCCGATCCGCGTCCGCCGGAGACGGCCCCGACGACGATCAACACCGTGACGCTCGTTCCCGACACCGCGTCCAAGCGCGTGCTCGTGCCGACCGGGCCGGTCGACGACGCCTGGCGGGGCGGCGGGCCGTTCGACGATTCCGGCTGGATCAGCGGCAGCGGCGGCGTCGGCTTCGAAGCCAGCACCGGCTACGAGCAGTTCTTCCGCGTCGACGTGGGCGAGCCGATGTACGGCCGCAATGCGAGTTGCTACATCCGCATCCCCTTCAACCTCCTGGGCGATCCGAGCGAGTTCAATTACATGGTCCTGCGAGTGCGGTACGACGATGGATTTGTCGCCTATCTCAACGGCGTCGAGATCAGTCGGGTGCTTTTCAGCGGGACGCCAACCTGGAACTCCGCCGCCGAGGCCAATCATGACGATCTGGCGGCGATCGTCTTCGAGTCGTTCGACGTTTCGGCGCACGCGGGCCTGCTCAGGCAGGGGTCCAACGTTCTGGCCATCCACGGCATGAATTCCGGCACGACCAGTTCCGACTTCCTCATCAGCCCGGAGGTGATCGTCGGCCGGGTCGCATCGCCCGACGGCAGTACGATGAGTTCCGACGTTCGCACGTATACCGGGCCGATCACGGTCACCGCCAGCACCAAGGTCAAGGCTCGCACGCTGGTGACGAGCCACGCCTACAGCCCCTGGAGCGGGCTGGCCGAGGCGGTCTTCGCCGTCGGGCCGGTGGCCGAGAGTCTGCGGATCAGCGAGATCATGTATCATCCGGCCGACCCGAACGCCGAGTATATCGAGCTGGCCAACGTCGGCGATGAGACGATCGATCTGAACCTGGTCCGATTCACTCGCGGCGTCGACTTCACGTTCCCGAACGTCGAGCTGGCGCCGGGCGACCGCGTGCTGGTGGTTGAAGGTATCGAGGCGTTTGAAGCCAGATATGGCGAGGGCTTCCTCGTCGCCGGCCAATACACCGGCCGACTGGACAACGCAGGCGAGTGGATCGAGCTACAGGACGCCGCCGGACAGGTCATCCACAGCTTCGCATACGAAGACGACTGGTACGACATCACCGACGGGCTGGGTTTTTCGCTGACGGCCACGGACCTCGTCGCGAGCGATCCCAACGCCCTGGGTGAGAGGGCCGCCTGGCGCCCCAGCGTGTATGTCGGCGGCTCACCCGGCTTCGATGATTCCGCCGAGGCCGTTGCGCCCGGCGCCGTGGTGATCAACGAGGTGATGGCGGCCCCCGAGGCGGGGCAGCCGGACTGGATCGAGCTGCACAACACCACGGATCGGGCCATCGACGTCGGCGGTTGGTTCCTCAGCGACGGCGGACGCAATCTGACCAAGTATGAAATCGCCGCCGGGACGATCCTCGAACCCCATGGATACATCGTGTTCTACGATGACCTGCATTTCGGCAACGAGGACGATCCGGGCTGCCACGCGTCGTTCGGCCTCAGTCGCAACGGCGAGACGCTCTATCTTCACTCGGGTTCGGGCGGCCATCTGACCGGCTACAGCACCGAGCAGCTCTTCGGGGCCTCGGAGACGGGAATTTCGCTCGGACGATACCTTGGCGATACCGGCGTATACGAATTCGGACCGTTGCGCGTTCCGACGCCGGGCGAGGCCAACGGCGAGCCGTAGGGGGCGCCTACAGACTGGCATTGAGGTCGGCAAACAGCTTCTCGAACCGGGACAGGGCCTCCTGGATTCCGGGCAGCTTGCGTGCCTTTCGACCGCCCATGCAGAGCAGGAACTCGGCCGGCAGCATCGGATCGAAGGGCTGCGTCATCGACGGGCAGTCGCCCAGGTGCTCGGTGACGGTCCTGAGAATCGGTGTTTCGTCCGCATTCACAATCGTGGCGGCCAGCCGCTGCTTGCGGGGCAGTTTGTAGCACAGGTCGACAAGGGCCGGATAGGCAGGGGACCCGATCAGGTCCTCGATCGTGCTGGTGACCGGCTGGGCATACCGTCTCAGCGGAAATGTCCGGCACGACTGGAGCATCCGTGACAGTTCCCTCTGGTTCACCACATCGGGGTCGCGCTCCGACAGGCTCAACAGCACCGCGAAGCCGCGCGGGTCGTTGGCCAGCAGGCCGACCAGCGTGGCCAGGCGAACCAGGTCACCGCACGGGACGATGGTCCAGGCCGGGTCGAGTCCACGCCGCGCGCTCTCGTGGAGCCGGGCGGAGAACCAGTTCAGGTAGATCACGTCGGCCGGCTTCTCGACCAGCAGTCGCCGCTTGCCGGCGGCCATGTCCTGCATGATCCGATAGCCCAGCGAGGCCTGCAGCGGCAGGAGCGTGTCATGATCCGTGCTGAGGACCTCGTCGCCCACTTTCGTGCCGAGCAGTCTCGTGGTGCCTTCCGGGGTCTGTGCAGAGAGGTCCTCGACCGTCCGCACCCAGGCCATCCGGTCGGGATCGATCATGAACGGCGAGTGCGTCGTGTAGATGATCTGGTAGTGTGGGGCCAGACGTTCGGTGACATACCGCATCAGGTCCCACTGGGCTTTGGCGTGCAGGCCCAGACCCGGATCATCCAGCACGATCAGCAGGTTGTCGCCACAACGTCGTCGCACGTCCGAGTACCAAACCAGAAACGAGAAGAACCAGACGAACCCGGTACTCCGCTCCTCGAAGTTCAGTGACATATTCGTCTTCGTATTGACGATGCGGGTCTCGAAGACCAGGCCGCGATCGAACGGCGAGGGGTCCTGCGGCCGGCCCGGATACAGATGGAAGCTGACCCTCAGGTCGCGCTCCTGGCTCCAGAAGCGGCCGATCTCATCGGTCACGGGACGGGCGGCGTCTTCGAGGTCGGCGATGAGTTCCTCCGACCGTTCGATGCGGCTGATTGCCTCGACGCTGGTGCCGCCCAGTTCGAGCAGGGCCAGAAAGACCCGGTCCGGGCCGGACAATTCGCCTTTTTGCTTGCGGTGCAGCAGGGCGTCGATCGAGATGCGGCCCTCCATGATGTGCCATTCGGAGAAGTACAGCAGTTTGGGCAGCAGGGGCCCCACATGCCGCTCGAAAAACGCGTCCATCTGGGCGATTTCAGAGTTCGGATTCGGGATTGCGGATTTGGGCGCCGCGTCGAGTCCGCCATTCGCCGCCTGTAGGGGCGATGCATGCGTCGCCTCCAGCGCTCCGGTCCAGTGACGCTCGGGATAGTAGCCCTGGCGTATCACGACGGCACGGCTCTTGACCGTTCCGGCGCCGAGGACCTCTTCCAGTCGTGCGACGTCGTGGTCCTCCAGTTCCCATGTGGTGATCAGGGCGTCGTCCGGCTCGGTCGGTTCGCCTGCCGCGGACTTCTGATACTGACGACGGCGGGCTCGGGGGTATTCCATGAGAACGTCGAATGCCCCCAACTCGCGGACGTCCGGATTCACCTTGTACAGCGCTTCCAGCAGGCTGGTTTTGCCCGCGCCGTTCTTGCCCACCAGGCAGGTGACCGGACAGATCGTGAATTCGGTCGAATCTTCGATGCAGCGGAAATTCTTCACCTGGAGGGTTCGCAGTCTCATATCCGTTTTCCTTCTACGTTCCGCCTCTGGCGGACCAAGTACAATCCTTTGAATGACACGTTTCTGAAGCGCACATGGTAGCAGGAATCCCGGCAAGCGTCAAACGCGGGGGGTGGGAATGTGAGGAAGGAGCCTCCATGGCCCGACATGCTCGGCGGACCATGGAGGCATTCTGATAGACTGTGTCGTTGTGAGTGCTTGTGCTACTCGGAGACGGCCGGCTTTCCGAAACTCAGATCATCGATGTAGATCAACCCTGTGCCCGCGGCCTTGGGGTTGCTTCGATCGCCGATGCCGATCGCCATCGACTTGACCCTGTCCAGGCTGGCGCCGGCAAGGTCGCCGAAGGAGATGTGCCACTGGTTCCAGCCGGCCAGTAGGGTCGCCGCCTCGCCGGCCGGATGGGTCACGACCGCGGTCTTTCCGGCGGTGTCCTCCACTGCCACGTAGAGCGTATCGGGCGAATTGCCCGCTGGCTGCTCGGGACCGATGGTCTGCACCGCCCATGGACCGGTGACGTTGCCCGTCGTGGCGACGCCTGAGAACTCCGCACTGGCCAGCGCCGCCGTATTGTGGCTGGTGACCGCCAGGCCGATATAGACAGTACCGTTCATGGCGATCGTCTGTGGGTTCCATGACATCGCGGTCCAATTCTGTCCGTCGGCCGAATAGTAGCCGTTGAAGACGCTGCCGCTGCGTTCGAGTTTGATCCAGTAAGGCGCCGTCATCGCGATCTGCTCGGCGGTCGCCACGTCGGTGTCACTGACGGCGGCGGCGCCGGTCGTCAGACGTCCCTGATAGCGGCAGCCGCTGCCGGGCGTCAGATACACCGCCGCAAACGCCGAGCCGGGCTCCAGTGTCTGGCGGATCATGACGCCGGCCTTGGCCCATTCATGCGTGTTCGTCAGGTTCTCGACGCGTGCGACGATCGAGCCGTCGCCGACCAGACTCTTGTAGCCGAAGCGGAACTCGTCGGCCACGTCCCAGATGTCCGCACCGGCCGCACCCATCACGATGCGGCCCGAGGCCAGTTCGACGAAGGGACCGGGACGGCCCTGGAAGTAGACCACCAGCGTCTCAGCGCTGAAGACCGCCCAGTTCTGCGGCGTGTCGAAGATCCGTTTGGCTTCGGAGTACCAGGGCGAGTCGCTGTTGTCGTAGGCCAGCGGCATGGACTGCGCGCCGCTGCGGACGATGGTTCGCTCAGCAAACGGCGCTTCGAGATAGCCGACGGTCGAACCGGTGTCGTTGACCCAGCCGTCGAGCCATGTATCGAAGATCGCCTCGCCGGCGTCGATGTCGTCGGTATAACTCTCGAAGCCGTCAATCGGTTGGTACTCCTGCGTGGCGAAGCGCCACAGATCGCTCTGCCAGACGGCGACCGCCTCGGCCTCGTTGACCTCGTCGATTCGCCAGTAGTAGGTGGTCCCGAATTCGAGGCCGGCCGGTGCGATGCGGTCCTGCGCGGTCGTGTCGATCAGGGCCAAGGCCTCCGGATCGGCGCCGAGATAGACCTGGTGGAGGTCGGCGTCGCGCCCGGCCCGCCAGCGAAGCGCTGCATCGGGCGACACATCGGTCTGGCCGTCCGCAGGCTGCGGCGCTCGCGCGAACGCCGGGATGTGGAGGAATCGCACTTCGCTGAGGCCGTAGTGCCCCAGCGACCCCCAGCCGCTGTTGACAGTCAGCCGGACGAATCGGGCGGCGATGCCGCCGAGATCGACCGTGGTGTTGTGCCCGTAATTCACCTTCGCCGTCGCCCTGGCGAATTCGACATCGCCGAAGACGGTCCAGTCCGTTCCGTCGGTGGAAACCTCGATCGTGACGTCCTTGAGGCCGTAACCGAGCACCGTCTCGAAAAGGACGTTGTAGTTCCAGACCCACAGTTCGTGCAGTTGATAGACGCGATCGAACTCATACTGAATCCAGATGGGGTCCTCGCCGTCGGGTGTGGCCAGCCACATCGCCATGGGGTCGACCG
Source organism: Planctomycetota bacterium (assembly GCA_012719085.1). Lineage (GTDB taxonomy): Bacteria > Planctomycetota > Phycisphaerae > Sedimentisphaerales > Anaerobacaceae > Anaerobaca. Next base: position 7,924 of record JAAYBA010000092.1, on the reverse strand, counting down.
AATGTTGATCGTCATCGTTGAGTCCGGAGCCGTCGATCGTGTTCTCCGGCCCCAGTCCCTCGTCGGAGACCCCGTTGCTGGTGACGGTGATGTTCTCGATGGCATAGGCCGGCGGCTCGGTTGTGAAGCTCCACACCAAACCTTTGAAGATCGTCGCATCGGGCGTGGCATTGACCTCGTCGATGCGCCAGTAGTAGGTGGTCCCGAGTTCGAGCCGCCCGGGATCGTACGTCGCAGCCTCCTGGCCCTGGCCGACGAGCACGCCTCTCGGATTGGCGCGATCGGCGTCGTTGACGTCGTCGAAATCGGTCCCGAGGTACACATCGTGCGCCCCGGCATACCCTCCGGGCGTCCAGTTCAGCTCGACGTCACGATAAACATCCGTTGCGCCGTCTTCCGGTTCGGGGTCGCGGGCCGCCGTGGCGCGGCCGCCGATCTCGAACACCAGCAGCGTCCCGCCCTCGGCGCCCAGCTCGACGGTCCGAAGGATCGCATTGCCACCCTCGGCCGGGGCGAACAGGAAGGCCACGAATCCGTTGGTGTCGCTGTTGAGAAAATCGGCCAGCGCCTCGCTGGTTTCCGTTGCCGCTCGCGTTCCTCGCGCGGGCGCCGCGAACGTCAGGAGCACGTCGGTCAGATCGGCCAAGTCCAGCGCCACCGGCGAGTTCGCCGCCGGTGTGGGGTCGTTCATCACACCCGGTGCATTGTTCCACGTCAGGCCTTCGACGACGAGGGCCTCCTGGCTTTCGAGAATCCCGTAGACGTGGATCGTCCCGGTGTCGTGGCCGTAGTTGCTGAAGCTCACGTTGGAGAAAAAGGCGCCCTGCGTCCTGGCCTCCGTCAGATCGTACGTCAGATACCCCACGCGGCGCCGGTCCGCCACGTCACGCACATGCATGCCCGATCCGGTGCCGTGACTGGTGCCGGGCCCCTCCGTCGGGTCGTTGCTGACGTAGGTGTCGTAGGTCGGCAGCAGTTCGAAGTAGACGCCTTGAGCGCACGCAGCGACGATCAGCAGTAGGACGATGGCGGAACAGATCAGTCTTCCAGTCATGCTGGCTACCCTCCTTTTCACAAGATTGTGGCGGATTCGAGTGGATTGCGCGGGCGAATCATCATTCGCCCCTACGCTTATGATGCAGGCTTCCTTCTCCGAAAAACGCAGTGGCTTGGCGTTCTTGTCGCCGGGATGGTGTCGGCCGGATAGGTTCCGGGCATCGACGCATGACGTGTTCCCGGCTCTGTACAGTAGATTAAGATACCATGCCCTTGCCGCTGCGTCAAGACCGAACTCGGCAAGGGTTGCCGGCAAGCCGCCATGGGGTTAAAGTAGGGGCGAATGATGATTCGCCCGCACACGTGCTGTGCATAGGCTATGGGCCGACACACACATTTGAGGAGACAGCAGCGATGGACGGCAGCCACAGGCAATCGCGACGAGGTTTCTTGAAGACGTCTCTGGCGGGGGCGGCGGTCGCCTCGCTGGATTTGGGATCGCCGGTTCGTAGGGCGACGCATGCATCGCCCCTGCGGGCATACGACAAACTGCGGCTGGGCGGGCCGGTCTTCGACAAGTACCAGGACCCAGACGGGTGGGCCCAGGCCGTCCGGAAGCTGGGCTACAGCGCTGCCTACTGTCCCATCGGGGCCGAGGTGGCTGACGACGTGGTGCGGGCCTACGAGCGGGCCGCGCAGAAGGCCGACATTGTCATTGCGGAAGTGGGGGCCTGGAGCAATCCGATCAGTCCCGACGACGAAAAACGCAAGGCCGCGTTGGAGAAGTGCCGCCTGCAACTGGCCCTGGCCGACCGGATCGGCGCCCGCTGCTGCGTGAACATCACCGGCTCTCGCGGAACGCAGTGGGACGGCCCGGCGGCCGAGAACTTCACGGAAGAGACGTTCGAGATGATCGTCGAGACCACGCGGGGGATTATCGACGACGTCAAGCCCACGCGGACGTGGTTCACGCTGGAAACGATGCCGTGGGCCTATCCCGACTCGGCCGATTCCTACGTCCGTTTGATCCAGGCGATCGACCGCGACCGCTTCGCAGCCCATCTGGACCCGGTGAATCTGGTGTGCAGTCCGCAGCGCTACTACGCCAACGGCAAATTGATCGTCGAATGTTTCGAGAAGCTCGGGCCCTATCTCAAGAGCTGCCACGCCAAAGACATCTATCTGCACCCGAAGCTGATGACCCATCTCGACGAGGTGCGTCCGGGGCAGGGCGAGCTGGATTATGCGACATTCCTGCGAGAGCTGAGCAAGCTGCCCGGCGTGCCGCTGATGCTCGAACACCTGCCTAATGCCGAGGAATACCGACAGGCCGCCGAGCACATCCGTTCCGTCGGACGCGGGCTGGGACTGTCGTTTGCCTGATCGCCCCTACCGGCCGCGATGGACGGCGCGCTTGCCGTAGCGGTCGCGGATGGCGTCCATGGCCCGGTCGAGCCTCTGGAGCTTCTCCGCTTCGGGATCGGCAAACAGGCTCGCCTGTCCGGCCCCTTCCGGTTCCAGGCCGCCGGCCCCGAACCCCACCAGGCGAAGGGCGCCGGATGCGCTGCGATGCCATCGGCCAAAGACACGATCGGCAGCCTCCCACAAGACCTGCGTCAGGTTCGTGGCTTCCGTCAGCGTCTCGCTTCGCGTCACCGTGCGGAAGTCGCCGTAGCGCAGCTTCAGTGTGATCGTGCGGGCCTTCAGTCGCCGATGTCGAAGCCGTTGGGCCACCTCCTCGACCTGTTCGAGCAGGACCCCAAGCAACATGTCGCGATCCCGGACGTCGGTGGCGAAGGTCCGCTCGCTGGAAAGGCTCTTGGCCTGTCGGGCCGGCTCGACCTCACGATCGTCTTGCCCTTGGGCGAGCCGGAGAAGCTCCGTTGTGCCGCTGCCGACGATCCGCGAGAGTTCGGCTTCGGACATCGCGCGAAGCTCCGCGATGGTGCGGATGCCATGCGAGTGCAGCGCCTTTTCCGTCACCTTGCCCACGCCCCAGATGCGTCCGACGTCGAGCGGATCGAGAATCTGCTGCCTGTTCTGCTCGGTGATGACGACGAAGCCGTCGGGCTTCTTCAGGTCCGAGGCGAGTTTGGCGAGGAACTTGTTCGGTGCGATCCCGACCGAGGCCGTCAACTGCGTCTGCGATTGGATCTGCTCCTTGATGCGTCGTCCGATCTGCTCGGGCGGACCGAACAGGTTCGTGCTGGCGGTCACGTCGAGAAACGCCTCGTCGAGCGAGATCGGCTCGATCAGCGGCGTGTACCGCTCGAAGATCGACTGAATCTCGCGCGAGACCTCCGCGTACCGCTCCATGCGCACGGGCAACAAGATCGCGTGCGGACAACGCCGTAGCGCCTGCGCTGTCGGCATCGCACTGTGGACGCCGAACTTGCGGGCCTCATACGATGCGGCGCTGACCACACCCCGGGCTTCGGCGGGACCGCCGACGATAACGGCTTTACCCCTCAGTTCCGGCCGGTCGCGCTGCTCGACGGAGGCGTAGAAGGCGTCCATGTCCACGTGAATGATCTGACGAATGCCGGCCATACTCCAACTCTCGGCTGCTTATCATTCACCCCTATGTGGACTTTCTCACGATCAGTTGGGTCGGGATCACTTCGGTCTCGCAGAGGCACTGGTGCGAAGGCTCGTCGATTCGCCGCAGCAGCATGGCGGCGGCGATCTTGCCGATCTCGTACGGGGATTGCGAAACCGTCGTCAGTGGCGGATCAAGGTAGGCGCTGAGTCGATTGTCGCCAAAGCCCGCCACCGCGACGTCGCGTGGGATCGTCAGTCCGCTTCGCTTGATCTCGGCGTGAATGCCGCGAGCGACGGGATCGTTGACGGCGAAGATCGCATCGGGCATCGGCCCACGCGAGCGAAAGGCGCCAAGAGCGGCGGTCCCATCGGCCTCTTCGAAGCCGCCGTGGACGATCCATTTCTCGTCGCCGTCGAGGCCGTGCGCTCTGAGCGCGTCGAGATATCCCCGACAACGGTCTCTGCCGATCGACGTGTTCGGCGGTCCGGCGGCGTGGGCGATGGTCCTGTATCCCCTCTCGATCAGATGCTCGACCACCCGGCGGGCGCCGCCGACGTCATCGACGACCACCCGGTCGGCCTCGATGTCGTCACAGACCCGATCGAAGAAGACCAGGGGAATGCCTTGCCGCTGCAACGCGCGAAACCCGCTGCCGGACGTAGTCGTCTGGGCCACCGAGATCAGCACACCGGCCACCCGGTTGGAAATCAACGTCCGCAGGGCGACGGCCTCACGCTCGGCGCTCTCGTTGGACTGGCAGACGACCGTATTGAATTCCCGATCATACGCGACTTCTTCGGCGCCGCTGATGACGGCGGAGAAGAAATCGTTCTTGATCGTCGGGACGATGACGCCCAGCGTGCAGGTGGACTGATTTTTCAGGCTTTTTGCGATTGAGTTCGGATGGTAATCCAGCTCTTCCGCCAGGGCCAGGACCCGCTGCTTCGTCGCCGAGCTGATGTCCGGGTGGTCGCGCAGGGCCTTCGACACCGTCGTGTAGTGCAGGCGGAGTCTTCTGGCGATGTCTTTGACTGTTACCTGTCTCGTAGCCATGGGCCCATCGATTCCCGTTGGGAGGATCCGACCGGACGTCCGATCCAGACGTAGAGATACTCGCCATCTGTCCCGCTGTCAAATGGATTGCCGAAGATTGTCGCCCTGTGCGGAGATGGATATAATCGCGATTGTTCGTATTCGTCGTGTTTGTCGAGGTGAATGAGCATTTGCCCTGACAGTCCGAATAGAGATCCTGAAGGAGACACGAACATGAAGCATTCTCTCTCTCGCCGCACGTTCCTCAAGAGCAGTATCGCCGGGGGCGCCGCTCTGGCCGTTCCGGCGGCAAGCTACGCTCGCATCGTCGGCGCCAACGACCGCATCGCCATCGGGATCATCGGCTGCGGGGACCGCGGTATCAACGCGCATATGAAGGGCGTCCACGCGCACGCCGGCGAGCAGAAGATCGAGATCACGGCGGTGTCCGATCCCTGGCGGGTGCGCCGGGAGATGGCGTCGGCTCTGGCCGACGAGTGGTATGGCCGACCGGCTCAGCAATTTGCATCGTATCGCGACCTGCTCGCCCTGAGCGATCTGGATGCCGTGATGATCGCTTCGCCCGACCACATGCACACGACCCATTTGAAAGCGGCGGCCGAGGCGGGCAAGGACGTCTATTGCGAAAAACCGCTGGCGATGGATCTCGGCAAGCTCAAGGCGGCCTGCGACGCCGTCAAAAAGGCAAACGTCGTGGTCCAGATCGGCACGCAGCTCCGCAGCCTGCCGAGTTTCACCGGCTGCCGCGAGCTGTACAAGACCGGGGTCCTCGGAACGGTGGGGCGGATCGAGCAGTGCCGCAATGCCGAGCGACCCTACTGGTACTCGTACGTCAAGGACGTGAAGAAGGAGGATGTGGACTGGAAGGAATTTCTGGGCGACCGGCCCGCGCAGGCGTTCGACCCGGTGAAGTATTCCGGCTGGTATGGCTACCGCGATTTCTCCGACGGCCCCGTCCCCGGCCTGGGCAGCCACTTCATCGATCTGGTCCATTATATCACCGGCGCGACGTTCCCGACGAGTTGCGTCTGCCTGGGCGGAACGTTCACTTATAAGGACGAGCACAACTTCACCTGTCCCGATCACGTGCAGGCCCTGTGGATCTATCCCGAAGGGTTCATGGTCAGCTACTCGACGAACTTCGGCAACGGCAGCGGCAACAGCTTCAAGATCTTCGGCGACGAAGGCGTGCTCGACATGGTGACGTGGACGGCGCCCGTCCTGAGCGCCGAGGGCGGCGCCAAGCGTCGGGGCCAGATTCGCGGCAAGGTCCCCGTCGAAGACGTGCCCCGGCCGGACCATTTCCTCGACTGGCTCCAGTGCCTGCGGTCGCGAAAGACGCCCAACGCCTCGATCGACGCCGGCTATCAGCACGCCATCGCCTGCCTGATGGCCGTTCGCTCGTTCGACACCGGCAAACGCACGATCTACGATCCGCAGAAACGAGAAATCCGCGAAGGATGATCTCATCACGAAGGGACCAGATGATGACGACACGCAAACAGGATGAACGGACCCTGTCAGATTCGTTTTCACGCCGTAGTTTCCTGGGTCGGGCGATGCAGATCGGCGCCGCCGGCTGGGTGCTGGCCAACGCCGAGACTCTGCCGGGGCAGACGAACAGATCTCGCTGGCAGATCGGCTGCTACACGCGCCCGTGGGACCAGTACGAGTACCGTGTGGCGCTCGATGCGATTGCCGAAGCAGGGTACGAGTACGTTGGCCTGATGACGACGAAATCCGAGACCCGGCTGGTGATCTCTGTAGCCACGCCGATCGAGGAGGCCGTGCGCGTCGGCGATGAGGTCAGGCAGCGCGGCCTGAAGGTCGCTTCCGTTTACGGAGGCGACATCCCGGTGGCCCAGTCGCTCAAGGCGGGTATCGAAGGGCTCCGCAAGCTGATCGACAACTGCGCCGCCTGCGGCTCGACGAACCTGCTCATGGGCGGCACGGGCAACAAGGACTTGTACGAGCCGTACTACAAGGCCATCACCGAATGCTGCGACTACGCCGCCGCACGAGGGATCGGCATCAGTGTCAAGCCGCATGGCGGCTTCAACGCCACCGGTCCGCAGTGCCGCCAGACCATCGAGATGGTCGGCCACCAGAACTTCCGCATCTGGTACGATCCGGGCAATATCTACTACTATTCCAACGGCGAGCTGAGCCCGGTCGAAGATGCGCCCACGGTCGATGGGCTGGTCACGGGCATGTGCGTCAAGGACTACCGCCATCCCAAGGACGTGGCCGTCACGCCGGGGACCGGACAGGTCGATTTCCCCGCCGTCTTTGCGAAGCTCAGGGCCGGCGGGTTCGAGGGCGGGCCGCTGATCGTCGAGTGCCTCGACCCGGGTGATTTGCCGCATACGCTCGGGGAAGCCATCAAGGCGCGTCGTTTTCTCGAGGAGTTGACAGGACAGAAGTCGCAGAACGCGGCTCGCCCGGCGGCGGCCCCAATGGAGGCGGGTGTCGGTGTCGTCGATATCACGCCGCCGATGGGCTATCGCATGAGCGGCTACTTCCACGAACGCCTCAGCGAAGGCGTGTCCAATCCCCTCCATGCCAAGGCCCTCGTGATGCGCCAGGGGGCGACGAAGGCGGCGATGGTCTTCTGTGACATCATCGGAATGTCACCGGAGGTCTCGCGGGCGGCGCGGCGGCGGGCCGAGGCCGAGACGGGCATCCCCGCGGCGAACATCCTGCTGGCCGCAACGCATTCCCACACCGGCCCGCTCTACTTCGGCGCCCTGCGGAATCACTTCCACGAACAGGCGCTGACCAAACACGGCCAGGATCCATGCGAGAGCGTCGATTATGCTTCCGCGTTGGCGGACGGCATCGTTCAGGCAATCCGTCAGGCCGACGCGGCCATGCGTCCCGTGCGCGTGGAGGCCGCCGTCGCACAGCAGCAGGGGCTTTCGTTCAACCGGCGGTTCCACATGGCCGACGGTACAGTGCGGTTCAATCCGGGCGTTCTGAACCCGGACATCGTTCGCGTCGCCGGGCCCGTCGATCCGCAGGTCGGCGTCGTCCTGTTCCGAACGGCCGCCGAGAACGCGGCGCTGGCCGGACTGGTCAACTTCGCGCTGCATCTCGACACGGTCGGGGGAACGAAATATGCCGCCGATTACCCGTACTACTTGGAGCAGGATCTGTGCAAGACACTGGGCGATGACTTCACTCTGCTGTTCGGCACGGGTACGTGTGGCGACATCAACCACATCGACGTCACGCGACGAGAACGCCTGACAACCGAACACATCGGCCGGACCCTGGCGAAGACCGTCGCGGACGCGCTGGCGGAACTGAAGACGGCGGCCCCATCGCTGGCGG
>JAAYBA010000091.1 GCA_012719085.1 Planctomycetota bacterium | reverse complement strand
TGACGATCGGCTGCGTGGATTCGACCAACACCGAGACGTTCGTCGGGGCCATCGACGAGGTGCGGATCTTCGACACCGCACTGGCCGCCCAGCAGCTACAGCAGGTGATGCTCGGCGATTTCACCTCCAGCGCGGCTCCTGTCCCGCCAGATGGAGCGACCGACGTCGCACAGGATGTGATCTTCTCCTGGTCGCCCGGCGACTTCGCCGCCACGCACGATGTATATTTCGGAACCGTCGCCGCCGACGTCGAGGCCGCCAGCCGGGCCAATCCCATGGGCGTGCTGCTCAGTCAAAACCAGGCCGCACTGACGTACGATCCGCCCGGTTTGCTCGAATTCAGCGGGACTTACTACTGGCGGGTCGACGAGGTCAACACGCCGCCGGACAGCACCATCTACAAAGGCAGGGTCTGGAGTTTCACCGTCGAGCCCACCGTCTATCCGATCGCCAACATCAAGGCCACGGCATCTGCGGCGGAGGAAGACTCCGGGGCGGAAAAGACAATCGATGGTTCCGGCTTGAACGCCGACGATCAGCATTCCATTGAGGCTGTCGATATGTGGCTGGCCTCCCCGGAAGACGGGACACCTGTCTGGATTCAGTACGAGTTTGACCAGGTCTACAAGCTCTACGAGATGCAGGTCTGGAATTACAACGTCCAGTTCGAACGCGTCCTGGGCCTCGGGCTCAAGGACGTTACGATCGAGTACTCCCTCGACGGCGTCGAGTGGACGACGTTCGGCGACGTCGAATTCGCCAAGAGCACATCGCGGTCCGACTACATCGCCAACACGACGGTGGACCTGCGCGACGTCACAGCCCGGTTCATCCGGTTCACAGTGCAATCCAACTGGAACATGGGCGCGATCCAGCAATACGGGCTCAGCGAAGTTCGCTTCACCTATCTGCCCGTCAAGGCCAGGGAGCCCCGGCCGGCCGCCGGTCAGGCGGACGTGGCCCTCGATGTAACGCTCGACTGGCGAAATGGGCGACAGGCCGCCGCTCACGAGCTGTATTTCAGCGCCGACCGCGCGGCCGTGGTCGCCGGCACGGCCCTGATCGACACGCTCGACGAAAGCCGCTATACCGTCAGCGGTCTGGACTTCGGGGCGATCTACTATTGGAAGGTCAACGAGGTCAACGAAATCGGGCCGAGCTACTGGGAAGGCGACATCTGGAGTTTCTCGACGATCGAATTCGCGATGGTCGAGGATTTCGAGAGCTACACCGACGACATCGATGCCGGGCAGGCCATCTTCGACACGTGGCTCGACGGCTGGGTGAACAATACCGCCTCGATCGTCGGCTATCTCGAAGCCCCCTTCGCCGAGCGACGCATCGTCCACAGCGGCGGCCAGTCGATGCCGCTACAGTACGACAACGCGAACTCACCCTTCTACGCCGAGACCCAGCGTGCGTTTGAGACGGCTCAGAACTGGACCGCCTACGGCGCTGACACCCTGGCGCTGCATTTCCAGGGCCGGCCGGAAGACAATGCCGCGGACACGCTTTACATTGCCGTCGCGGACGCTGCCGGCAGGATGAGTGTCATAACGCATCCTGCGGGCGAGGACGCCACGCTGGTGGCCGACTGGCAGGAATGGCGAATTCCGTTCAGCGATCTGTCCGGCGTCGATCTGAGCCGCGTCGATACCATCTACATCGGCATCGGCGACCGTGCCAATCCGACAGCCGGCGGTGCGGGAACGGTCTATATCGACAGTATTCAGATCGGCCATTCCGGCTCGTCCGATCCGGGGACCAGCGGCCTGGCGGCCTGGTACTCGCTGGAAAACGGCGCCGAAGACGGCTCGGGCAACGGACGAGACGGGACGGTGATGGGTGAACCGGCGGCAGTCGATGGACCAGAAGGTCTCGGCGCAGCCCTGCTGTTCGACGGTACGGGCAGCCAGTACGTCCATCTGGGCACGTGGAATCCGTCGGCCGCGACCGGACAGCTCTCCGTCGCGCTCTGGGCCAGGTGGAACGGCCTGAGCGAGCACTACCAGGGTCTGATCGCCAAACGCGACTCCTGGGCGATCGACGACATGATGTGGCAGGTCGAGGCCAATCGCGACAGCGGCGTGGTCAGCTTCTCCCGCAACGAAAGCTATCCCGCCAGCGGCAATCCCGTCCTGCCGGTCGACGAATGGACCCACGTCGCGGTGACCTTCGACGGGACCACCGCCAGGCTCTACGTCGATGCGGAGATGACCGGCGAGGGAGCGTTTTCCTTCGGTTCCGATCCGGAGGCCGCCGTAGTCTTCGGCGCCTCCCAGGGCAACGGCGAAAACCCCTTCAACGGCGCCCTCGACGAGGTGCGGATTTACGACCGGGCCCTCTCGCCCTTCGAGATCAACCACCTCGCCGGCAAATAGCCGCCGTCCGCAACAGTCCACGATCAGGGGGCCTGTACCCAACCGGTACGGGCCCCCTTCCTTTGGTTCGGTGATGAGGTTGCACGCATAGACCTCGCCCTCGTCTGCGTGTTGCGGGGTTCCTGGCACGTTTGCGGCCGGGCCGGGCCGGCGAACATACGGGGCAGGCGGCCAGCGGATGCCGGTAACGAACAAGGGGACTGCACCCGGCGGAAAGCTGGATGCAGTCCCCTGAAGATGCGAACTGCTTCGCCTCGTTCGTCATCGCAACGAGGGTGGTACCCGACCGCTTAGCGCGTCGAGATGGTGATGTCGTCGTAATAGACCGACGACGCACCGTTGCCGAACAGGTCGATGGCGCCGAGCGTGCCGTTCTCGGTGTCGTCCCAGACGGCGCTGACGATGAACTCGCCGTTGTAGTACTTGTCGACCGTGTTGTTGTCCAGGTCGATGACGTACTTCAACTCGACCCACTCGTCGTACACGATGGTCGCCTCGCCGCCGTTCATATAGCCGATGGTTCCACCGGCCAGATCAAACGTCGTCTGGATCGACCAGTCCTGATTGGCGCCGTCGTCGTAGCTGTTGAGCAGGATGAAATACGTGGTGCCCGACGTGCCCGACGGGATGTACTGCATGGCGGAGAACTCGATCACGCCACCGGCCAGATCGAACTCGTGGACGAGGTCGGCGCTGCCGACGACCTCGACCGCATTGGCGCCGCTGAATGCAAGCGCATCCGAAACCGGTGCGCCGGCTCCGTCGGTGTTGTCCCAGCCCTTCCAACCGTTGACGCCGTGCAGGTCGGTGCCGGCCTCGTATGACTCGAAGTCCTCGACAAACAGATCCACCGCCGGTCTCCCGATCAACTCGACTTCGGCGATCTGCATGCTGTTGGCCGAGGCGGCGTCACGAATGGCTGTGAACAGAACGCGATAATACGCATACGCAACCGTGTTGACGAACTCGATCGGCGTGGCGTTCTGCGTGAACCGCGGCCAAGCCTCTTCCGCGGCGAAATCGACGATATCGCCGGCGGCAATCAGCTCGAACGGGCCGTCGATGCTCTCATTCGAGCCATA
>JAAYBA010000090.1 GCA_012719085.1 Planctomycetota bacterium | reverse complement strand
CGGCTATCTCTGGGGGTTCGTCTTCCCGATCATCAAGATCCTCTGGACGAGTTCCTACGTGCTGTTCGCCGCCGGGTGGAGTCTGCTGCTGCTGGCCTTGTTCTACTGGATCATCGACGTGGTGGGCCTCAAGAGGTGGGCGTTCTTCTTCGTGGTGATCGGCATGAACCCCATCACGATCTACTTCCTCGACGGCATTATCGACTTTGCCGGCATCGCCGAAGTGTTTCTCGGCGGCATCGCCGCTCATGCGGGCGTCTGCGCGGCGTTGATCCTGCCGTTCGGCGCGCTGATGGTCCGCTGGCTGCTGCTATGGTTCCTGTATCGCCACAAGATCTTCTTCAAGGTATAGTCGCAATATCCGATCGGAGTCTATCTCATGGTTCGATCTATCGTCTCGAAAAGGCGAAGTGCATTCGTTCTGTGCCTGGGTCTCTTCCTTCTGCCTGCTGCCGCACTTGCTCAGAAGCTCACCCCTGCGGTCAAGCCGGTGAGCTCCGCTCAAGTCCGTAGACAGTTCACCTCGCCGTCGCGTCAGTACAGTTCGGCGCCGCTATGGGTCTGGAACGACATGCTGACCGAGCAACAGATTGCCGAGACCATGGCGGACCTGGCGGGCCAGAAGGTCAGGCAGGTCTTCGTGCATCCGCGTCCCGGCTTGATGACGCCGTACTTGTCCGACGACTGGTTCCGGCTATGGAAGGTCGCGCTGCGCGAAGCGGAAAAGCTCGATATGAACGTGTGGATCTACGACGAGAACTCGTATCCATCGGGTTTTGCGGGCGGTTTGGTTCCCGAGGCCATGCCCGAGTCGCGCGGCAAGGGCTTGGCCTTGCAGGAGGTCAAGACACCGGCCGATGCGGGCGACAGCGCCATGGCGGTCTTTCGTCTGGCCGATTCCGGTTACGAAAACATCACGCAACGGGTTCGGTCGGGTGAGGAGTTTCCCGATGGCCGCTACCTTGTGGCATCAATCCGGCTGGCTCAGCCCGGCGGCTGGTTCGGCGGCAAGTGGTATGTCGATCTGCTCAAGCCCGGTGTGACCGAGAAGTTCATCGAGATCACGATGGAGCGGTATCGAGAGCAGATCGGCGATCAGTTCGGCAAGCGCGTCCCTGGCTGGTTCACCGACGAGCCCCACCTGGCGCCGGCGGGAGGACTGCACTGGTCCGACGGTCTGCCCGAGCTGTTCGAGAAACGCTGGGGATATGATCTGATCGACCATCTGCCGGCACTGGCCCAGCCCATCGGCGACTGGAAACGGGTGCGCCACAACTACTACAACCTTCTGCTGGAGCAGTTCATCGAACGCTGGGCCAGGCCCTGCTACGAGTATTGCGAGGAGCACAATCTGGATTTCACAGGCCACTACTGGGAACACGGCTGGCCCGGGGCCGGGCACGGCGGCGACAACATGGCGATGTACGCCTGGCATCAGCGGCCCGCGATCGACATCCTGATGAACCAATACAACGAAGGAGTCAACGCTCAGTTTGGAAACGTTCGTGCCGTCAAGGAGCTTTCGAGCGTCGCCAACCAACTCGGACGCGCCCGCACGCTCTGCGAGGCTTACGGCGCCGGTGGATGGGACCTGCGCTTCGAGGACATGAAACGTATCGGTGACTGGCTCTACGTACTCGGCGTCAATACGCTCGACGAGCATCTCTCGTACATCACGATCCGGGGTGCGCGTAAACGCGACCATCCGCAATCGTTCTCCTATCATGCGCCGTGGTGGGACGCCTACCACGTGATGGCGGAGTATTTCACAAGGCTGTCGCTGGTCATGTCGCAGGGCCGGCAGATCAACCGCATCCTGGTAATCGAGCCGACCACGACGACATGGATGTACCAGGGCGCAACGATCCCGTCGGGCCGGCTCAGGGAGATCGGCGACCGCTTTCAGGCGTTGCTCATGGACCTCGAACGAGCCCAGGTCGAATACGATGTGGGCTGCGAAGACATCATCGCTCGTCAGGGTTCGGTTGACGGCGCGCGATTCCAGGTGGGGCAT
>JAAYBA010000632.1 GCA_012719085.1 Planctomycetota bacterium | reverse complement strand
CTGCCCTATCGTCAGTCGCAGCCTTCCGCGCACGAGATAGCCGGTCTGCTCGTAGGGATGCTGGTGCAGGGGCAGAACGCGCCCCGCCTCCAGACGGAACTCGGTCATCAGCGTCCTGGCCCCGTAGACCAGGGTCTTCTGCCGGATGCCCTCGAGGGGCGTCGAGTAGCCGCTGTCGTCGCCCTGTGCAAACATGTTGTTATCCTCTCATTGTCCTTGTTCTGGAGTCCGGATCGTTCCCTGGCAGGGGCAAGGCATGCCTCGCCCCTACGGGTTTCGAATCGTCGTCAGAGTTCGTATGGGTCAACCCGCCCGGCATCGTGTCGGAGGCGGACCATCGAGGGTCCGGCGAATCTCGGATGGGCTGTGACACATCCAGTCGGGGTTGGCGGCGGCGAGTTCCTCGGTGCTGCCGAAGCCGTAGGTCACGGCGATGGTGCGCGTACCGTTGACCTTGCCGGCGGCGATGTCACTGGCGCGGTCACCGATCATGACGGATCGCTCCGGCGCGATGGCTCGCTCGTGCAGGATATGGGCGAGCAGCTCGCGCTTGTCGTCGAAGCGCCCGTCAAGGTGAGGGCCGAACACCGCTTCGAAGTACTCCGTCAGGTCAAAGTGCTGGACGATCCGCTCGGCGTAGACCGTCGGTTTGGACGTGACGACGAACAGCCGGAATCCTGTGTCGTGCAAAGCCCCGAGCAATTGGGAAATGCCGGGGTAGAGTTCGTTCTCGAAGAGCCCGACCGTCGCATAACGCTGCCGATACCGCTCGATCGCCGCCTCGACCAGCGTTGTGTCGTCCGTTCCGAGCAAACGCGGAAACGTCCATCGCAGAGGCGGACCGATGTACTGCACCAGTTCGGCCTGCGGCGGCGCCGGGCGGCCCAGTTGCTCCAGGCTGTATTGAAGGCATCGGGTGATCCCCTCTCTCGGGTCGGCCAGCGTCCCGTCCAGATCGAAGAAGAGCGTCGTACAGCGTTCGGTGGATTGGTTCATTCGAGGGCACTCAACAGAAACGTCTATTCCAGCAGGAGGTCGATCTCGGCGGCGGAGGTGAAGCCGTTGCCGTTGACTTCGGAAAGGGCGACGAGCTTGAGATAGCGAGCGGCGACGGGCTTCTCAAAACGGACCGTCTGGGCGGCGGCGCGGTTGGGCCATCGCCCGGCAGCGGCGCGTTGCCAGTCCTGGCCGTCGTCGCCGGTGTAGATCTCATAATCCGCAATCCGGCCGTTGGCCATGTCGGCGCGCGGCGTGTACGTGAGGCCGAAGACCTCCCGAGGGTTCTTCAGATCGATCACGAGCGAGTGCGGCAGAGGCGCGACGGGGTCCCAGGCAGTGTGCCAGAGGGTGGCGGGATCGTCGTCGATGACCAGGCGCGCTTCGTAGCCTGGCTGGGCGCTGTCGGCGGTTACGGTCGCGCCCATCTGCTTGAGTGCGGTCGGTTCGCGGTACAGCGTACGAAGCGCATCGAGTGACACTTCGACGGTGGGACTGAAGGCGTCGGAGGCCGCGTAGGCGAGCAGACTGCGACGCAACTGGCGCGCGGCGGGTCGGTTGTCCAGATCGCGCTGCAAGTCGGCCGAGCAGACCAGCAGCTTGCCCTCGCCCACGCGGCACTCGAAGACCAGGCCCAGCTTGCGGTTGGTGTTCCAGTCGTCGATGGGCTGGACGATGGGACGCAGTTCGCGCGGCAACGTGTCCATGACCAGGACCCGAGAGGCCGGAAGAACCTGAGCCCATTGCCAGCCGCTGAACGAATCGGTCGGAAAGGACTTCAACGCGGGATGCTCCGGATCGCACAGCAGGCCCAGCGTCTGGGTCTGCTGCGTGTCGAACATGTAGCGGTTCCAGAAGATCGGCGCAAACGAGCCTCTGGGGAAGTCGGGCGGGGTATCGGTGAGCATGAGCAGGACCTTGCCGCCTTGGGCGAGCTGCGCGAGGGTGACATCGTCGAAGGATGAGCTGACGAGCACGTCCTTCGGCTCCGGCGTCTCGATCCGAGCGGGGTAAAGCCAGAGGACCCAGTCGTTGACGAAGGATGTGCGCTCACCGCCGACCACCAGCCTGTACTTCGCGGGCGCCGGCAGTCTGCTCCAATCGAATCGGATCGTTCCCAGCTCGACGCCGCGATCGACGGGAACGTCGCGTGCCGGACCGCGACCGGCCATTACGGCGCGGCCGGTATCGTCGAGCAATCTCCACGCCGCCGTCACGTTCCGCATGGGTTCGGCGCCGAAGTGCGCGACGGACAGTTCGGCGCTGAAGGTCTCGTCGGTGGTCCACACGCGTTTGTCCATGCGGGCCAGCGGTACGGTGGGACCGCAGAATCGCCTGAACTCGTCGGGCGTGACATAGCCCTTTTCGTCCCAGAAGGCGTCGAGGATGCCCACCAGCGCGGTGCCCTGGCCCGGGAAATCGTGCAGGTCGAGCAACTGGACGCCGCTGATGCCCGGCGTGCGGAAGGCGGCCTCGATCTCTTCCTTGTAGCAGAGGACCTGGAGACGGCCCGAGGCGTGGAGAAAATCCCGCCACTGGTCCAGCATGCCGCGTTCGCGGAGCGAGTCGCGGAAGATCTCGAAGTTCTTCGGCTTCAGCGGGCCGGTATACTTGGCGATCTCGTCGAAGTTCGGATAGACGCACCACTGGCCCATCTCGTGGACGATGACGGGGACCTGGTGCGCTTCGATCGAGTCGGCATAGTCGTTGCCACCCCAGCCCTTGGGTCCGCGCGGCTGATAGTCCACATGGTACTGGTTCTCGGGCAGCAGCGGATAGGCGGAGGCCGTGGTGTACAGCCGGCGGGGGTCCTTCTCTTTCCAGTGAGTGACCCACCTGGCGAGGTACTCTTCGCGTTTGGGGCCAT
>JAAYBA010000631.1 GCA_012719085.1 Planctomycetota bacterium | reverse complement strand
CGGTCGGCCTCGGCGATCAGGTGATGCCATCGGCCGTCGGCCAGCGAGACTGCGGAGAGCAGTTCGGCGTCAGACTCCTGACCGGCAACGCGGAACACGGCCCTGCCGTTCCGCAGCGTGAGCGAATAGCCGGTCCCCTGCTTCTTGCCAACGAGCCATCCGTCGCTGTCGGCCATAAAATAGACCTCGATCAGGAAATTGCCCGCGTGGATCGCCGGAGTTCTCAGCTCGTCGGCTTCGAAGGTGAATTCGCGGACCTGCGGGTCCTGGCCGTGACGTGAGCGCGTGGCCAGTCGGGCAGTGAAGGGCTCGTTCAGCGCCGCGTGGCTGATCGTGGCGTAGGTCTTCCTGGCGGGCGTGAATCGAAGTGCGCCGGCGATGAAGTTCTCCAGCGGCCCGTCGATGTAGTCGGCCGGATCGACGTTCACCGCCGTCAACGGATACATCGGCCGCTGATAGTAGTTGTCGCGTTCGGTCATGTAGTCCTTGGCGTACCAGTGCTCGTCGATGATCCGGGTGTGGTCGTTGCCCGCCGGATAGAAGTTCCACTCGGCGACCACGCCGTACAGGGCCCAGGGCACGAAGACCATCGCGCCGCGATCGACCGCTGCGGATTCGGAGTTGAGCCGGAAGTCACCCCGAGCCGGATCGCGCAGCGTCGCCGTCGAATCCATGACACCCAGGTCGGCGACCATGCTCTGCTGCTGCCGCAGCGCACCGCAGAAATCGTCCAGGCTCCGCAGCCAGCGGCCCGAGGTCTCGAACACGCCCATCTGGCCGATGTCGTGGAAGACGTTGTTCGCGTAGGCATTGGTCTCGTAGGCGAAATGCTGTTTCTGCGGGCCGGCGTGGTGGGCGTTGCCGTCCGCCTCGGTCTTAGCCGGATCGGCGTGGCGGAAGACGCGCTCGCTCATGCTCTGCCAGACGTTGCCGAGGAACTTGTTGCGTCCGGCGTGCGGGGCCTGGCGACGCGAGCCGACGAAGAAGTTGTACGCGGTATTGTTGAAGAAGCTGTTCTGATAGCTGATGATCTCCTGGAAGGCCGCGCAGTTAACCAGCGGACTGGTCGGGTCGTTGGACAGGCCCCAGGCGATGTTGTTGAAGACGTAGTGCTTGAAGCCGCCGTCGAGGTAATAGGCGTGGCCAAAGCCAGGGTTGTTCCCGTGATACGAACGCTCCCCCTCTCGCTGGCCGCGGGCGTCGAAGCTGAGATTGTTGAAGATGTAGACCGGTCCGTGCTGCCAGCTCTCGATGCCGCCGAAGTCGTTGCCGTTCTGCATGGTCTTCCAGGCCTTGTTCTGGTGGATGAGCACGCGCACCAGGGGCACCTCGCCGCGCGTGGCGCCCTTGCCGGCGTAGACGTTGATCGCCTGGGCGCCGCTGCGCTCGACGACGTTGCCGGCGATATGGGCCCGCTGGGCATAGCTCAGATCGAAGGTGCAGCCGCGCTCGTACCGCGTGGGACGGAAGCCGATGTTGGTCGCGTAGTTGCGATAGAGCCGCACGTCGTCGAGGACGCCCACCGGATGCGAGAAGCCCCAGCCGGCGCCGTCCTTGAAGTGAGCCGCGCCGACGTCGGTGTTGCGGAAGACGTTGTCCTCGACCACGATGTTGCGTATCGGCGAGCCGACGCCGACCGCGCGCATCTGGATGCCCATGACCACGTCCTCGAAGGTGCAGTTGGCAATGCGGATGGCTTCGCCCCTGCCCCAGATGCGGATGCACGCGGGGAGGGCGTCGGCACGGTATCCGAAGGGCGTGGTGCTGTAATCCCAGGCCGCTACGTCGAGGTTCCAGGGCTGCGTGGTCCAGCGAAACTCGAGACCGCTGATGTCGAGGTGCGCCACGTCGTTGCCGACGATCAGGTCGGGATACCGGCCGGCCTCGATGCGCGCCGTGCGGGGGTCGATGCCGCCGGGCAGGCGCACGTAGAGCGTGCCGCCGCTGCCCTTCTTGTCGAACCAGAACTCGCCGTCGGGGTCGTCGAGGTAGTGCGGCTTGTCTTCGAGGTAGTATCGCATCCCGCGAAAGATGATCGAGGCGTTGCCGCCGCCGGTCCAACTCTCGAATCGGACGGAACCGTCTTTGGGGTCGAAGTCGCGCACCCGCGAGGGATAGGGAGTGCCCATGACCCAACCGAACTCGGAGTAGATCAGTGCGTCGGCGACGAAGTCCTTGTCGCACCCCTTGAGGTTCGTGGCATCGTTAGCACTGAAGCCTTCTCTGGGCTGAAACGGATGCGGGTCGTTGGTCCAGCGGAACCACTGGGCCTTGTGGTCTTCCGGCTGGCTCTTCCAGTTCGGATGGCGGGCCAGCGGAAGCCGCACGGCCGCGCCGCCCGAATCGATCCTCCAGACGGTGCGCGGCGCAAAATCGAGAGCCGCCTTCCACACCGCATCGGGTTCGGGGATATCGCGACGCCCGGCGCCACGCGTCCAACCGGTGACAACCTGCGAGCCGGCGATAATGGCCGGGCCCTGGCCCCAGTCGGGATCGCGGGTCAGGCGGATCGGGCGGTCCGGACGGCCACGTTCCTTCACCGTGAGCCGGCCGCGATAGACCACACCGCCTTTGAACACATAGGTGTCGATGTCCTTGGCGGCCGCCGCGGCGCCGCCAGCCCGCGCATCCCAGGGATGATGCTTCCAGGGCCGCTGCTTCGAGGCGCCGTCATGGGCATCCGAACCGTTCTCGTAGTCGATATACCGCACGCAATCGCCGGCCACGAAGCGAGACTCCCTGGGGGTCCACTCGATGTCACCCGTCTGGGTGACGCGGGCATAGTCCCGTTGCCAGGCGAAAGGCTCCTGGGCCGACCCGACGCGGAGACAGGACGACAATACGCTCAATACCATAAAGCCGCGACACAGCGTTCGACTCTTCATAAGTCCACCTCACTTGGCGTACAGGTCCGGGTTCGTCAGGACAGCGAAGAACTCGCTGCGGCATTCCGCAAGGTCCGTCTGCGCCTTGGGAATCTCAAGCACATCGCCGGTTTGGCCCTCGGCGACTTCGACAAAGTCCGTGGCGGGACCGCGCCAGACGGCCTCGTGCACCTTCACACCTTTCCAGCACTTCGGATGGTACAGCCAGACCAGGGGGGCGCCGTCACCCAACTGGTTCGCCCGGCCCAAGTCGGTGCGGATGAATCGCTTCATGTCCTGCGTGAACGGATTGTCCGGGAGCACGTCGAAATGCTCGGCGGTGAACACCGAGTCTTTGTCCCAGAAGGAGCGGGTGGCCCATTCGACCAACGGCGCCTTCTTGGCAACGATGTAGGTGCTCCAGCCGTCCTTGCCGTTGTAGCCGTAATAGCTCACCGTCAAGCCGAAGACCACGATGTTCGGCGCAATCTCGGGATCGGTCAGCAGCGCATTGGCGACCGTCGTCAAGGCCCCGCCGACCACGATCACCAGCGGCCTGGCGGGCGAGGCCTTGCGGGCCTCGGCCACAATGAGCTGGCTGCCCGGCGTGGGATGCGCCATGGTGTCCTCGATCCGGCCGCTGGCCGGACGTTCCAACACGTGGTCCGAGCCGAGCGTCAGATCGGGAATGTTCCGCAGCCCGCTGTCTCGGGCCAGTCTCAGGGCCTTGTTGGCGTCGTCCACGCACTGCTGCATCTTGTAGTGATAGCCCTTCTGCCAATCCCACATATCGAGCGTGACGATATTGCCGCGAAGGTCGGCTTTGCCCAGGCTCGCCTGCGCCCACAGGTAGTTGTTGTCGAACACATCGAACCACCAGTCGTTGTCATAGAGAATCGGATTATCCGGCCCAACACCTTTGAGCCGAACGCCCTGCTCGGTCACGGTGTGCTTCGGCACGATCCCCAATGCCGTCGTCGATACGGACAGAACGACCAGTGCAAAAGAGGCCAGGCTTATCCAGTCCAACAATGTCGATCTCAGTATCATATGGGCCTCCTGTCCTTCGCAGGCCGAGTCACTTCCGACTCCCCGGCGCGGGGTAGCTCCTGGCCGCATCGTCGAGGACGAGGACCCAGTCGAGCATCTCGCCGGGATCGGGCGGGGTGAACTGTCGTGCGCCGGTGTTGGCGAACGTGCCAATGGCCTTCGCTGTGCCGTTGCGCGGGTTGTACCACCAAGCCTTGACCTCGGGGCCGGCGATCGCATCCATCCAGACGCTGAAGGTGCGTCCGGCCGGGGCGTAGATCATCGCATAGGTCCGGTCTGTGTCGCGCGTGGCGACGAGTCGGTAGCGTCCGGCGCCCGGCACGGCGGTCGGCACGGTCGGCCCATCGTCGGCGCCCGACGTCGCCAGCGACGGCTCGCCGTTGGGCGAGGTCGCCGTGGTGCGGAAGCGCACCTCGTACGCCCCGCCATTCTGGCCGAGCGTGAAGTTGCGTCCGCCGGAATCCCGCGAGACGGTGACGATGCGCGCCGGGCCCGCCTGCGTCGCGTTTTCCGGCTTGATCCACGCTTCAATGGTCAGAGCTTTCGACCGCTTCACCGCCTCGATCAGCTTCGTCGCCGGGCCGGATGAGGCGATCAGCGCCGGTTTCGTAATCCGCAGCCCCCCACCGGCGAGCCATTGAACGGTCGAAGCGTCTTTGACCTGCAGATCGAGCGGCGTCCCCGCGCCGGAGGTATCCCTGACCACCCGGCCCGTCCCTTCCCTGAACTCGTAGAGCACGGTGGCAGCCGCGGGCGTCTCGGCGATCTCGCTGGATGTCAGGGCTCGGGCATACAAGGCCACGCGATGCAACTCGCCGAGCCACGGCCGGTCCTCGGTCAGCTCGTTGCCCAGTGCCAGGCGAAAGCCATCGTCCCAGTTCGACAGATCGCCCCCAACGGTCCCCGTCTTGACAACGGCGCCGTTGACGTAGAGCGTCGCCCTGCCGGCTTCATCGCGGGTGTAGACCACGTGCGTTTTCTTCGTCTGGACGATGGTCCTGCGCCCGGCCTCGCTGGATCGGCCGTCCGGGCGGTGGGCGACGAGAATCGAGTCGTCGGGCACGCGCGTCAGGAACGGGCGCGATTCGATGAGCCATCGGCCGTACTGCATCTGGCCGGCGCCGGGTTGGTCGATGGCCTCGTACCACGGCATGAGAGGATTGTTGATCAGGCCACGGCCCGGCTGCCACATCTGCCAGACGGAATGGTGCCCGTAGGTGTGACCGAAGGCCCCCGTGAACAGGTTCCAGTAAAGCGGCCGGCGAACATCGGAGGAGATCGAGTGGCCCAGGTCCCTGGCGCGGAAGGAGACGGGGTGGTCCTCGTAGATGGGCTCGCCGTCCAGGATCGGCTTGATGGGCGTGCGGTCGTAGTCGGTCCGCGTGTTTTGATAGCCCTCGTTGAACTTGACGTTGTGGCCGTTCTGACGCATGTTGAAATCAAGCCAGTCGTCGTTGTGGAAGTAGTCCGACGAACCGCCCCCGCCGCGTGGATGGAACGTCATCAGATGCCGGCCGCCGTCCCCGGCGCTAAGCCCGCGCGCCATGGCGCGAATGATCTCCTTTTGCTCGTCGTTATCGACGGTACGGTCGCCACCGAGGATCCAGATCAGATGCTTGTCCCGGTATCGCTGCCCGAGCCAGCGTCCGTAGGTCTCGGCGTTCTGGACGGTGAACAGCGGCTTGCCGTCTTTGACGCCGTCGTGCCAGTAGCGGCCCCACGTCGGCAAGAAGCCGATATAGAGCCCCAGCGCGTTGGCCTTGTCCACGATGTAATCCACGTGATCCCAGTAGTCGTTGTCGGGACCGTCCTTGACCGCCGGCCGGGCGGGATCGAGGTCAACCAGAGGCAGGTGCCCATAGGGATTGGGGTCGCGGTGCCCGTCGACCTCGGCCAGGGCCACCGCCTGGATCACCGTATAGCCCTTGGCCGAGCGGTTCTCCAGATACCGGTCGGCCTCGTCGCGATTGAGGCGATGGAACAGCTCCCAGGCCGTGTCGCCCAGCCAGAAGAACGGCGTGCCGTCGGCATGAACGAGAAACCGCTTGTTCTCGGAGACCTTCAGCGGCCCCCGCCTCAGATCGGCCGAGGCGCTCGCCACAGCCGGGACCAGGAGCCATACCAGCAGGAGCACAAGCCACAGAGTGCAACGGGTGCCTCGACGCATCCCAGGATAGGTGTTCGAGTCGCTCATTTCCTACTCCTCTTCGTGGGAATCATTTTCAGCCCGGGCCCTCCCAGACCATCGTCGCCGATTCTAACCGTCCCGCAAGGCAGCGCCAAATGTTAGTCCCCTCCCGCTGCGACCCACGACGCAGGGTGAAAAAAACGGCGAATCACACGTGTGATGTTGTTGCGAACGCTGGAACGTGCTATATTATCCGTCTTTTACGCTGCCACGAGGAGATCCCGCCGCCCGCTGCGGGTCTGGGAACCGCAAGAACTGTCCAGTACAGGAGTCGTTGGTATGGATTACGCTATCGAGGATACGCGCAAACAGCCCGTACCCAAGGTAAAGGACCTGATCGGCAAGAATCTCATCACGCTGGAGACAGCCAAAGACTGGCTCCGGACGATGTACGAGATCCGCTTCTTCGAGGAGAAGGTCTTTGATCTGCTGGGCCAGAACGTCATCAAAGGCGCATCCCACCTGTACGCAGGCGAAGAAGCCGTCGCCACCGGGGCCATCGCAGCCATCGAGCGCGGCGACGTGATCGGCTCGACCCATCGCGGCCACGGCCACTGCGGCGCGATCGGCAACAAGTACGCCGACGGCGACAAGGCCCGGCAGGACCACTGGAACGCCATGATGGCCGAGCTGATGGGCCGCGAGACCGGCTACTGTAAGGGTCGCGGCGGCTCGATGCACATCGCCGAGGTCGAGCGGCAGAACAATCTCGGCTCGACCGGCATCGTCGGCGGCAACCAGCCCCCGGCGGTCGGGGCCGCGCTGGCCGAGAAGTACAAGAAGTCCGGCAAGGTCGTCCTGTCGTTCTTCGGCGACGGCGCCACCAACACCGGGACTTTCCACGAATCGATGAACATGGCCTCGACGCTGAAGGTCCCGCTCGTGGTGATCATCGAGAACAACCTCTACGGCATGAGCGTGCCGTTCTCCGGCAGCGAGGTCGATGGAACGCTGTGCGCCAGCAACATCGAGGACATCGCCGTCCGAGCGGTCGCCTACAACGTCCCCGGCATGATCGTGGACGGGCAGGACCCGGCGGCCGTCTTCCTGGCGGTGCAGAAGGCCGCCGAGCGGGCCCGCAAAGAAAACCGGATGACGATCATCGAGGCCAAGACCTATCGCTGGTACGGCCATAGCCGCAGCGACCCGAGGGCCTATCGGACCAAGGCCGAAGAGAAGGCCTGGCACGAGCGTGACCCGATCACCGTCTGGAGGAACAAGCTCGTCGGCGAGAAGCTCTGCACCGAAGCGGACCTGGACGCGATCAAGGACACCGCATTCAACACAATCGAAACCGCCACGCAGTTCGGCGTCGACAGCCCCTGGCCCAACGCCGACGACGTGGCCAAGGACGTGTACGTCGAAGAGACGTATCCCGCCGCCCTGATCGAGACCGACAAAACAACTTCGACCAAGGTCATGGAAGCTTCGAAGGCCTTCGATTCGGCGATGGCGTCCTCGACGGCCAAGACGAAGAAGGAACGGACCGAAGAGGCCAGCACCGCCGTCAAGTCGCAGTTCGGGATGGACGTGATGACGATCGGGCAGGCGGTCGTAGCGGCCCAGGCCGAGGAGATGCGACGCAACGAGCAGGTCTTCCTCTTCGGCGAGGACGTCGGGCTCTACGGCGGCGCCTATCAGGCGACGCGCGGCCTGCTGGCTGAGTTCGGCACCGATCGCGTGATCGACACGGCGATCTCCGAGGCGGCGATTGCCGGCGCGGCGGTCGGCGCGGCCCTTCGTGGCGTGCGTCCCATCGCCGAGATCATGTACGTCGATTTCCTGACCATCGCGATGGACCAGTTGGTTCACGTCGGCGCCTACAATCGCTATATGTTCGGCGGCAAGGCGAAGGTGCCGATGGTCCTGCGGACCGAGGGCGGCGTCGGTCGATGCATCGCAGCGCACCACTCCGAGTCGCTGGAGGCCTGGCTGATGCACACGCCCGGCCTGTACGTCGTGATGCCCTCGACGCCCTACGACGCCAAGGGTCTGCTCAAGGCCGCCATCCGCAGCGACAATCCCGTGGTCTTCATCGAGCACAAGGCCACTTATGGCCAGGTCGGCCCGGTGCCGACGGACGACTACATCATTCCGCTGGGCCTCGCGGACATCAAGCGGCCCGGCAACGACGCGACGATCGTCAGCTACAGCCGCATGGCGATGTGGGCCCTCGACGCCGCGAAGATCCTGGCCGAACAGCACGGGATCGACGCGGAAGTCATCGACGTACGCACTCTCAAGCCGCTCGACATGAAGACCATCGCCGAGTCGGTGAAGAAGACGGGACGGTTGATCACCGTCAGCGAAGGCTTCGGCTGGTGCGGCGTTGGTCGAGAAATCGCCGGACAGTTCATGGAATACGACTTCGGCGACGGCTCTCGCGGATTCGACTACCTGGATGGCCGGCCGATCAACATGGCGGCCCTGGACGTGCCCCCGCCGATGAGCGAGCCGCTGGAAAATGCGAGCATTCCCAGCGTCGAGCGGATCGTCGAGGCCGTGAAGCAATCCGTGGGCCAGTAACGCAACGAACGCAAGGACTGGACGTTGTCAAATACAGGAATGGGGACGATTACATGGCGAAAGAAATCAAGCTGCCGCAGCTCGGCCAGACGATGGAGGAAGGCACCGTCGTCAACTGCCTGGTCAAGATCGGCGATGAGGTCAAGAAAGGCGACGTGATCTTCGAGATCGAGACGGACAAGGCCACCCTGGAGATGGAATCGCCCTTGGGCGGTTTCGTCAAACACGTGCTGGCCAAGGTCGATCAGACGCTGCTGGTCGGCGCTCCGATGCTCGTGTTGGGCGAGAAGGACGAAGAGGTGCCGCAGAGCTTCGTGGATTCGCTGCTGGGCGTCCAGTCCGCTGCCGGCAGCGCTGCGGTGACATCCGCCGCTCCTGCCGCCGAGCCCGTCAAGACCGCGCCCGAACCGGCCAGGCCGACAGGCAAGATCATGGCCTCGCCCCGCGCCAAGAAGCTGGCGCAGGAGTTGGGCGTGGACCTGACGGGCCTGAAAGGGACCGGCCCGGCCGGGAAGATCACCGAAGCCGACATTCAGAAGGCCGCCGAGGCCAAACCCGCCGGGCCCGCAACCGCGGCGGCCGCACCGGCTGCTGCCGCAGGCGAGGCCCGACTCGGAGCCACCATCGCTGTGAGCCGGCTTCAGCGGATCACCGCCGAGCGAATGCTCAAGAGCAAGCAGGAGATCCCCTGCTTCTATCTGACCGTCCGGGCCGATGTCACGAACCTCGTCGCCAGGCGTGCGGAACTCAATGCCGCCGGTGACGTGAAGGTCTCCTTCAACGATTTCATCATGAAGGCGGTGGCCACAGGCCTCGAGAAATTCCCGATTATGACGGGCCAACTCGCCGGAAGCGCCATCAAGCTGGCCGATGCCATTCACATCGGCCTGGCGATTTCCGTGCCCGACGGCCTGGTCGCCCCGCTGGTCAAAGACGTCAACAAGAAGGGGCTCAAGCAGATCGCCCGCGATAGCCAGGCGCTGATCGAGCGGACCCGCGCCGACAAGCTGGACCTGTCCGACCTCGAAGGCGGGTGCACCACCGTGAGCAACCTCGGCGCCTTCGGGATCGAGTCGTTCATCCCGATCGTCGTGCCCGGCCAGTGCACGATCCTGGGCATCGGCAAGATCACGGACACCTGCGTACCCGACAACGGCAATATCCTCGTGCGAAAACTGATGAATATGACCCTGTCGGTGGACCACAAGGTGGCCAACGGCGCCTATGCCGCCCAGTTCCTCGACCTTGTGCGAAACCTATTGGAAGACCCGTCGGGCCTTCCTGTGTAAGATTGACGACTGACCGTCTTCGACT
>JAAYBA010000630.1 GCA_012719085.1 Planctomycetota bacterium | reverse complement strand
GTCCATGATGACTTCCACATCAGGAACCGGAACCGGGTTGACCAGATCCACCAGGAAGTTGATGATCGCCGGGCGGCTGGCGTCTATGTCCTGGTGCCACTCCTGGCGCATGATCGTCGCCGAGGCCATCGGCGACAGGACCAGGCAGGCCAGAAGCACAAACAGAATCTTCCTTCTCATTGTTGTTCCTCCAGTTAAGGTCTTAGATTCTTCCTTCGTCGGTTCCTCTTACGTTACGGCACACGCATGACCCTGTCCTGCGGCCACGTCCTTCCCTTCGGCAAACCAAGCGGCGCACTCTATGAGTGGATAGAACGCCAGCACCGTCTTGGACAGCCAAAAATACCGTAATCTCCCCTCGGCGGGGTGGATAGAAATGAAGCACACCGCCTCAGGGCCCCTCGATTCCGCCATGGAGACATACCCAGAACAGGCATACACCTCCTCAGAACGGCGGCGTTCGAGAGCAAGCACACGATGGCGCGCCAGTGAGAATATTCGCAGTCGACCAGCTTATTTGTAGCAGATCGCCTTGTCCAATGCAAGAGAATCTGTCGGCGTCGACCACGAAAACTGCATTATCAGACCCCGCAGCGGCAGGGAAAACCGGGCCCCACCGCCCGCAATCTGGCCGGCAAACGCCTCACAAATCGTCCGCCTCACAAATCGTCTTCCGGCGCCGGGTCCGACGAAAAGAGGGCCTGGATCGGCGATGCGACCCAGGCCCCAAATACCGCTTTGCATGCCGCCATGTTCTGCGCCGGCAGAGCAACAGCCGGTGAGATTCATGGCGGCCGGCTGGCCGACGAGGAATGGAAGACCCGCCTCGACAGCGACGCCCGTCCCGATGTCCCTATCTGGCTGCGTCCCATTGTCTGCGAGGACGGGCTTTCCGCCCCCGGCTTTGCCCGGTCGCAGATCCGCTGACCCGCAGGGATGCGGGGTTTGGCGGACTGCCTCTGGTGGTGTCGGTCGCGAGAGACAGCAGGGGCCTGCCCCGATGGCGGAACAGGCCCCGTTGATTGCCGGATGCAGCAGGTTTGCTACTGCAACGTTGAGGCTACTGTGCGGCCGGACGGCCGAAGCCGACGTCGTCCACGTAGACCGTGCCGGCGCCGCCGGCGGTCGGACTGGTCTTGCTGCCCACGCCGATCACCATCGTCTGGATGCGAGCCAGGTTCACGCCCGCCAGGTCGGCGTACGGAATCGACCATTCCTGCCACGTCGCACGAAGCGTGATCGCCGCATCGGAATTCGCGATCGTCACGCTCTTACCGGCGCTGTCCTCGATGCGAACGTACATCGGATCGGCCGAGTCGTTGCCCGTCGGCTGCGTCGCCCCGATGTCCGCCGTCTGCCAGGCGCCCGTTACGCTGCCCGTCATCGCCAGGTTCGAGAACTCCGCCGCCGTCGTAATCGCCGCGTCGTGACTGGTCACCGCCAGACCGATGTAGACGTTGGCCGTCATCGGAATCTCCACCGGCGCCGTCGGTGTGACATCCACCCACGTGACGCCGTCGGCCGAAATCTGCGCCGTGAAGAGGTTGTTCGTCCGCGTCAGCTTCGCCCAGTACGGCAGCGAGATGTCCGCCACGTCCGTACTGGCGCTGTCGGTCCCCGCCACCGGGCGACGCTGGAACGAAGCCCCATGTGTCGGTTCCGGCGTCAGGGCCATGAACGCGTGTTTCGAGCCGGCCTCGAGTGTCTCACGAATCATCACGCCGGCCTTGGCCCATTCGTTGCTGCGAATCACGCTGTCGACGCGGACCGTGATCGACCCGTTGCCGTTGAGGCTCTTGTAGGCGTAGCGGAACTGATCGGCGGTACCCCAGATGTCGGTCCCGACTGCGCTCATGATGATGCCGTCGGCCGTCTCCTTGAAGGCCGGCGCGTTGCCGCGAACGTACAGCACCAGCGTATCGGCGCCGTTGCCCGACCACTTCTGCGGCGAGTCGAACTGCCGCTCGGCCTCCGAGTAGAACGGCGAGGTGCTGTTGTCGTACTGCAACGGCATCGATTGCATGCCGCTGTGGACGATGGTCTTCTCGGCGAACGGCGTCTGGATGTAGCCGACCGTCGAGCCGGTGTTGTTCACCCAGCCGTCGAGCCACGTGTCGAAGATCGCCGTGCCCGCGTCGAGGTCGTCGTTGTAGGTCTCGAAGCCGTCAACCAGGGCGTATTCCTGCGTCGAGAAGCTCCACAGGGCGCTGCCCCAGGTCGGGTTCGCGTCGTCCGGATTGATCGCATCGACCATCCAGTAGTAGGT
>JAAYBA010000089.1 GCA_012719085.1 Planctomycetota bacterium | reverse complement strand
TCTGGGCCCGTCCGGAGATGTTCTGCCCGGCGTGCGCGTGGATCAGGACTTTCGACTGGATCGGAGTGCAATACTGGAAGCCCAGGTCGGCGATGGCGTGCATGATCGGATCGGGCAGCCCGAGATCGTGAAACCGCATTTCGCCCGGCTTCTCGGGCACGTGGAACTGCTCGATGCTCCAGGACGATTCGGTCTTCTTCTTGCGTCGCCTTCGCGGTCGTTTCTTTGCGGGCCTCTCGCCCGTCGATGACGGCGTCGCCTCTTCGGTGGCATTCAGGTCGGCGGGCTCGGGCGCGCCTTCGGTCGATTCGACGGGACCCTGTGCGTCCGTGGACCCCGTTCTCTTACATCTTCGTCTTGTCATGGCCAGCATTGAACTACAGAATCGCTCGAAAAGCGAGAGGAAAACACGCGACAGGGCATTGGCCGGATGCCGGGGCACGAGGGCGGC
The DNA here is from genome assembly GCA_012719085.1 of Planctomycetota bacterium. Classification (GTDB taxonomy): domain Bacteria; phylum Planctomycetota; class Phycisphaerae; order Sedimentisphaerales; family Anaerobacaceae; genus Anaerobaca. The sequence continues at coordinate 11,892 of JAAYBA010000089.1, read as the reverse complement.
GCCTGTATCTTGCCCGGCATCGACACAAATTGTTTCATGGTACAAACTACACCTTCGTCTTTCTGCGTCGTCGGCGTCGGGCCGAAGCGCTCGTGGCGCGGGGGGCCGAGGGACGAGTCGAGACCGATGTCTTGGTCGCACGACGCGACGATGGGACATTCTTCGACGCAGCGGCCGGGGCGACGGGGGCCGGCGCCGTGCAGACGAAGGCCGGACAATCCTCGCTGCGGATGCTTCGCCCGATGAATTTCTCGATCTGCTGGAGATATTTCCTCTCATCCTGTGAGACGAATGTGATGGCGTCCCCCGTGGCCGTGGCGCGTCCGGTTCGGCCGATTCGATGAACGTAGTCCTCCGCAAAGGCGGGGACATCGAAATTGATGACATGCGAGATGCCGGAGACGTCGATGCCCCGAGCGGCGATGTCCGTGGCCACCATGACCTGGTACTTGCCGCTCTTGAATCCGTCGAGGGCCTGCTGCCGCTGGTTCTGGCTGCGTCCGGAGTGGATCGCCACCGAGACGATGCCCGATCGTTCCAGTCGCCGCTTGATCTTGTCGGCGCCGTGCTTGGTGCGCGAGAAGACCAGCACGCTGAACATGGAGTCATTCTTGAGCATGTGCAGCAGAAGATCGATCTTCTGCGATTTCTCGACGGGGTAGATGCACTGCGTGATGGCCTCGACGGGGTTCTGCGGGCGCCCGATCTGGATCATCTTCGGCGACTTCTGCATGCCGGCCGAGAGGCTCTTGATCTCCGGGCTGATGGTGGCTGAGAACAGCATCGTCTGACGCTCGGTGGGCAGGGCGGCGACGATCTTTCGCACGTCCTTGATGAAGCCCATGTCCAGCATGCGATCGGCCTCATCCAGGACGAGCACCTCGATGGACTTGAAGCTGATCGAGCCGCGCTGCATGTGGTCGAGCAGTCGTCCCGGCGTGGCGACGACGATGTCGATGCCGTGACGCAAGGTGCTCAGTTGCTTCTCGATGCTGACGCCGCCGTAGATGGCCAGCGTCCGCAGATGGAGAAACCGGCCGTAGCCGAGGATCGATTGCTCGATCTGGACGGCCAGTTCGCGCGTGGGTGTCAGAATCAGCGACCGGATTCCCTTCTTGCGGCCGGCCTTCTCGTGGCCGAGCCGGTTCAGGATCGGCAGGACGAACGCGGCCGTTTTGCCGGTCCCGGTCTGCGCGCAGCCGATGATGTCCCGGCCGTCGACGGCGATCGGGATCGCCTGAGATTGAATTTCCGTAGGGGCGGTGTAGCCGGTCGCAAGAATCCCTTGCACCAGCGGGTCGGTAAGACCAAACGTCTTAAATGGCATGAAACAATCCTAATAGGGTGGCGGGCGCGCAAACGCCCGACCGTGTGACAAAAAACGTCCGTCAGTGAGGGCCGGCAAGACCGGCCCGCAGCGGGACTACGGGTGTGGAGTAAGGTGCTGATGCGGAAGGCGACCAGCGTGAGACTCCACCAAGAACCACAACAGACGGTCGTGGCCCGGCGATGACTACTTCCGGGCCGTCTGCTGGTTCTTCTCACGACGCTGGTTGATGATTTCCTCGGCGAGTCGGGTTGGTACCTGAGCGTAGCGGCACATCTCCATCGAGAAGGTCGCCATGCCTCTGCTCAGGCCTCGCACTACGGTCGCATAGCCGAACATGTTGGCCAGCGGCACTTCGGCGCGGATCACGGTATAGGTGCTTCGCAGAGCGGTTTCCATGATGATCCCGCGTCGGCTGTTCAGATCGCCCACGATGGGGCCCTGGAACTCGGTCGGCGTCTCGACCTCGACCGTCATGATCGGCTCCTGGAGACAGGGCTTGGATTTCCGGAAGGCCTCGATGAAGGCATCCCGGCCTGCGATCCGGAACGCCATTTCGCTGGAGTCGACGGCGTGGAACGACCCGTCGTCGAGGCACATCTTGCATCCGACGATCTCGTATCCGGCCAGCGGTCCCTTCTTCATGGCGGCCTGGAACCCCTTGTTCACGGCGGGAATGTACTCACCGGGGATGCGTCCGGAAGTAATGTTGTCCTCGAAGTCATAGGTCGATTCGGCGTCCGGACCCAGCGGGATCAGACGACCGATCACATGGGCGAACTGGCCCGAGCCGCCGGTCTGCTTCTTGTGACGGTAGTTGAACTCGGCTTCGACGGTGGGGGCCTCGCGGTAGCTGACATTCGGGGCGCCGACGGTCACATTGGCCTTGAACTCCCGCCGCATCCGCTCGACGTAAACGTCGAGGTGAAGCTCCCCCATCCCGGCGATGATCGTCTCGGCCGTTTCGGGGTCCGTCGAGACGCGGAACGTCGGGTCCTCTTTCATGAACCGGCTCAGCGCCTTGGCCATACGTTCCTGGTCGGCTGAGCTGGCCGGGGTAATCGACAGGCTGATGACCGGATCGGCCACGAAGATGCTTTCCAGTGAGTAGTTGATCCCTTCGCCGCAGATCGTGTCGCCGCTGGCGCAGTCGACTGCCAGCAGGGCGATGATATCGCCGGGACCGGCGTCGGTGATGTCCTCGCGGTCGTTGGCGTGCATCCGCACGATCCGTCCGACGCGCAGCGTGCGACCGGTGCGGGCGTTGCGGTACTGCTGGCCCTTGGCGAGCCGGCCCTGATAGACGCGGACGTAGCTCAACTGGCCGAACGATTCGTCGGCAATCTTAAACACCATCGCCACCAGCGGGGCGTCTGGATCGCTGGGCAGCGGCGTCTCCGTGCCTTCGTTGTCATGGTCGCGGGCGAAATACGAGCGGTCCAGCGGGCTGGGCAGGTACTCGCAGACCGCGTCGAGCAACGGCTGAACGCCTTTGTTCTTGAAGGCCGAGCCCATCATCATCGGCACGATGTCACGGTTGATCGTGGCCTCGCGGATGACGCGACGGATCAGGCTCTCGCCAACCGGCTGGTTTTCCAGGAGCATTTCGAGAAGACAGTCGTTGTACATGCTCAGGGCTTCGAGCATTTCGTGACGAGCCTCGTCGGCGGCCTGGACATAGGCCGCCGGGATCGGGCCTCGGACGACCTTCTCGCCGTCCTTGCCCTCGAAGGTGATCGCTTCCATCAAGACTAGGTCGATCACGCCTTTAAACTCGTCGCCGATGCCCATGTTCAACTGGATCGGCACGACGTTCAGGCCGAGTTTGCCGGCCAGGTCCTGCCGGACGCGATCCGGGTCGGCGCCGGTGCGGTCCATCTTGTTGACGAAGGCAATGCGCGGGACGCGATAGCGTTTCATCTGCTGATCGACCGTGATCGACTGGCTCTGAACCCCTCCGACGGCGCAGAGAATCATGATCGCGCCGTCCAGCACGCGAAGCGACCGCTCGACTTCCACCGTGAAATCCACGTGGCCGGGCGTGTCGATCAGGTTGATGCTCTTGTCCCGCCAGGCGACTTGGGTAGCCGCCGAGGTGATGGTGATGCCTCTCTCGCGTTCGAGATCCATGAAATCCATGGTCGCGCCGCCCTGGCCTGTGTGGACCTCTTGCATGCGATGGATGCGTCCGGCATAGAACAGGATCCGTTCGCTCAGCGTGGTCTTGCCCGAGTCGATGTGTGCCGAAATACCGATATTCCGAATTCTGCTGATCTTTTCCATATCGTTCCAAAAACCACTTTTCTGTTCATCCCGATAGCTCGACGGTTTTCGTCGGCAACGAGGGCGTTGCTCTTGACATGTCGTTGGTGATTCTTCGCTCTTGCCACCTGTTCATGGGTTGCATCGACCGGCAGGCACCAATCCTCCCCTCCAGAAGGGAGCGAAGAACCTCTGAATATATCGGACAAATTACGTGAGGGCAAGAGAAATATGCTGTATTTGCGTAAAAATAACCATCGCTGGGCTGCGGACGGCGTGGAGGGCAGGCGATGGCGGTCAAGCGGTCTGCTCGGACGGAGGCCTCCGGTCTGCCCCGGAGGCCTCCGTTCGGAGGGAAGGAGTCTTATCGAGTCAGTTGTGGCTTGCGGCTTCGGTGGCCGCCCTTGGCGGGCTTGTCGCTGTTCGACGCCGAATGCGACTCGGCCAGGGGTTGCGGGTCGGCCACCCGACGGTAGCCCAAGGCCTTGATGAGATCGAGGACCTCCGTCCAGGTCGGAAACGGTCGCGCGTTGGCTCGCTTGTACTCGTCGACAGCCATGACGAACTCGAACTGCTCATCCGACATCTGGCCTTCCTCGGCCGCCTTGCGTTCTTCGCTGCGTCGCCGCCCAGGGCCTCGTCGCCGATCCAGTCCGAGACGGCGGTCCACCACGTTCTGGCGTCGCTCCGTGAACTCGGTGGCGTCCACGTCCGCCTCGTTCTGCCGTCGGTCTTCGGGGCCGTCACAGCGGTCCTGTCTGCCGCAGGGGTTGTCCGGGTGTCTTTCGTCTGCCTTTGCCATAGGGGTCGGCTTTCGTTCTTGTACGATGGCCCCGCACGTCCTGGCATCAGGGCGGAGCGATCGAAGGTTGTATCGGAGCACGCGGTTCGGGGCGAATCAATAGTCGTCGTCGAGCATGTCGGCGTCGAAATCGACCTCGTCCTCCTCCTCCAGGGCATAGTCGTAGAAGTCGTCGTAGGCGTCTTGCGACTCAATGACGACGTGGGCCTCGTCGAGGAAATCCTCGGGGACCATGATCGCCGCGCCCTTGTGCTCCCCGGTGGGATCAAACTGTTCCTGGATGGTTGCAGGAATATCATTGAGCTTCAGGAGAGTCTGGTATTCCTTCGCCTGATCGACGTCGCTCAGAAGCGTGACCACCACCAGGTCCTTGAGCTTCGCCTGCCCGTTGTTGTTCTTGTTCATCGGCTTTCCCATTCTGGTGCTCCCAAACAAAACCGCGTGCTTCTCATCCTCCAGGACTCTGGCGTCGCGGGCCCAGAGGCCGAAACCGACGACGTTGAACCCTCGTTCCTGGTCCGTCTACGCCCGGCTCGCAGGCTGCGGCGGCCGAACGGCTCACCGGCCCACGCCAAGCTCATCTGAGCCTATCGGCCTTGCAGGGCCGGAAATTTAGAGGTTGACGCTTTTTTTTCTTGCAATGCACGGGGGCTTGGGCAATAAGATCGTCCAACGCCGTGCGGCGCTGGAGGATCGGGTGCCGGAGAACGTCAGTTTCAACCTTTCTTTCTCGATCAGGGAGGACCATTGCGATGACAAAAAAGAAGAGGGAATCTTTGGTGGTGGCAAGCAAAGTGAAAGCGCACATCAAGGATCAGAAGATGATGACCTCGTCTGAGGCCCTGGAGGCCATCAGCGATCGCGTCTATGATCTGCTTGATGCGGCGATTGCCCGTGCCAAGGCGAACCGTCGCAGTACCGTCAAGGCACAGGATCTTTAGTCCGGCAGGGGGATCACGGCCTATCCACGCCGGCGGCGTTGCGATCGAGCTGTACAGGAAAAGCCGTTTCGAGATACAGGCTCGATACGGCTTTGCTCTTTTCCAGGGGCTGGGCGCGCCTGGCCCCAAGGGGTTCTCGTCGATTCGCCGCAATTCGTCGAATCCACCGGGTCGGACCCTGGTTGCGGCGTGCAAAGGGGGGGGGTGTCGGCGACGGCAACAGCCCATAAAACGCGGGGCGAAAGGGCCTGGAATCGGGTTTTTTTGGAGAATTGCTGTACTCCGCAGCACCGGATGGCCGATGAATACGAAGAATACTCCTGTGATAAGCCGAAAATTTTTTGCGCACACGAGTAAAGCGTGTGGACGTTGTGGCCGATACTTCAGGGTAAATAGGAGTACTGAAGGAGTGTTCCTTTCAAGCCGTGTTCGTCAGGCCCGTTTTCGGCGGCAGGGTCAGACATTGGTCCTGTTCCGCAGGCCCTGGGAAGAAGTGAGGATTTATGGGACTGAATGATGAGGGGGGGCACATTCGGGTGTTCATGCTGGGCTGGGAATTTCCGCCCTTCATCAGCGGCGGGCTGGGAACGGCCTGCTACGGTCTGACGCGGGCGATGGACCAGCTCGGCGTGAAGGTCACCTTCGTGCTCCCAAAGACGGTCGAGAGCGAATACGTAACGCACGTGAAACTCCTGTCGCCGCGTTCCCGTCGCGATGGCGTATCCCACGTTATGGCGGAGGAGGACCTGACGAATGTGATCTTTAAAACGATCGCCTCGCCGCTACAGGCCTACGCGAACCCCGAAAACTACGACGAGCGCGTGGAGGAGAGTCTTCGTCTGCGCCGCGAGATGATCGAGCAGGGCAAGACGGAGGGCGATTTCCATGGAAGCGACTACAGCGGCGACATGTACAGTGAGATCCGCCGGTATGCCACGATGGCGGTCCGTCTGGCCCGAGACGAGCAGTTCGACGTGGTCCACGCCCACGACTGGATGACCTATCCGGCCGGCGTGGCCGTGGCCGCTGTAACCGGCAAGCCCCTGGTCGTCCACGTGCACTCGACCGAATTCGACCGCAGCGGGGAGCACGTCAATCAGGTCGTCTATGACATCGAGCGCGAAGGCATGGAGCGGGCCGACAAGGTCATTACGGTCAGCCACTTCACGCGGAGCCTCGTGATCAGCCGGTACGGCATTGCCCCGGAGAAGGTCGAAGTCGTTTACAACGGTGTCGAACGCAACGGGACCTGGTCGGTGGGCTCGACGAGCATCAAGCGAGATGAGAAGCTGGTCCTGTTTCTGGGCCGGATCACCATGCAGAAGGGCCCGGAGTACTTCCTGCACGCCGCCAAGAAGGTGCTCGAGGCCATGGACAACGTGAAGTTCGTCATGGCCGGATCGGGCGATCTGATGTACCGATCCATCGAACTGGCCGCGCAACTGGGAATTGGGCAAAAAGTGTTGTTTACCGGCTTCCTTCGCGGCGACGACGTCCGTAAAATATACCAGATGGCGGACCTGTACGTCATGCCCTCGGTCTCCGAGCCGTTCGGCATCGCGCCGCTGGAGGCCCTGGACAACGACGTGCCCGTGATCATCAGCAAGCAGAGCGGCGTTTCCGAGGTCCTGCACCATGCCCTGAAGGTGGACTTCTGGGATGTCAACGAGATGGCCAACAAGATCGTGGCGGTGCTGCGGTACCCGCCGCTGCGCATGACGCTTCGCAGTCATGGCAATTTCGAGGTGCGGAAGCTACGATGGAAAGACGCCGCCCGGCAGTGTGCCAGCATCTACGAGCAACTGCTCGTGGCGGTCTGACGAAAGGGATTTCGCCCAGGGAAGGGCGGCAACAGAGAAAAGGATTGGGTCGGTATGCCTTCGGTTTGCTTCTACTTCCAGGTTCACCAGCCGATGCGGCTGCGTCATTACACGGTCTTCGACAACGATCAGCGATACTTCGATGACCACAAGAATGCCGCGATCTGCCGCAAAGTCGCCAACAAGTGCTATCTTCCGGCCAACCGATTGCTTCTGAAGCTTATCGACAAGCACCAGGGGCGCTTCAAGATTTCCTACAGTTTGACGGGGATCCTGCTGGAGCAGCTCCAGATGTACAGCCCGGAGGTTCTCAGCACCTTCCACGCACTGGCTCAAACCGGGTGCGTCGAGTTCCTGGCGGAGACCTACTACCACAGTCTGAGTTTCCTCTATTCCCGGCAGGAGTTCGTCGAGCAGGTCCGCAAACATGCCGACACGATCGAATACCTCTTCGGGCAAAGGCCGAAGGTCTTCCGCAACACCGAACTGATCTATAACAACGAGTTGGCGCTTCTGATCGAGGCGATGGGGTGCTTCGACGCCGTCATCACCGAGGGCGCCGATCACATCCTTGGCTACCGCAGTCCCAACTTCCTCTACCGCCCGACGGGGTGCAAGCACATCAAGCTTCTGCTGAAGAATTACTCGCTCAGCGACGACATTGCTTTCCGCTTCTCCAACCGCCACTGGGTCGAATGGCCCCTGACGGCCTCGAAGTTCAGCCAGTGGGTCAACGCCGTCAACGGCAACGGCAACGTAGTCAATCTGTTCATGGACTACGAGACCCTGGGCGAGCATCAGTGGGAAGACACGGGCATTTTCGACTTCATGCGGCACCTTCCCGAGGAGATCCTCAGGCACCCGGACAACAACTTCAAGACCCCCAGCGAGGTGGTTGCGGCCTACGACGCGGTCGGCGAAGTGGACGTGCGGCACATGATCAGTTGGGCCGACACCGAACGCGATCTTTCCGCCTGGCTGGGCAATCCGATGCAGTCGAATGCGATCCACGAACTGTATCGTCTCGAAAAGAAGATCAAGCGGGCCAATGACGAACAGATCCTTTCCGACTGGCGCCGGCTCCAGGTCTCGGATCATTTCTACTACATGTGCACGAAGTACTTCGCCGACGGCGACGTCCACAAGTACTTCAATCCTTACGATTCGCCGTACGATTCGTACATCAATTTCATGAATGTGCTGGATCATCTTCAGCGGCGTTGCGTCGTGCCGACGATTCAGGCCGTGCCGCACCCATCGCCCGGCCCGGCGGCCGCAGGGACGCCGATCGCCACGGTGACGAACTGACGGCATCTGGCCGACGCGAGCGCGAAAACCTCCGCCGTTTCAGGGATCGGGATCGCCAATTCACGGGAGAGCGACTGTGTTGACACGACAGAAGACCGGTGCCGAGCAAGTCGTCCGCGTCGCCATCGGCGACGAGATCGGAAACCTGCTGGACTGCGAATGGCTCCTGACCAACGAGCGGGGCAGCTACGCCGCGGCGACCGTCCTGGGCTGCAACACGAGCAGCTATCACGGGCTGCTGATCGGGTCGCTGGCGCCGCCGGTCAATCGGGTCATGGCGTTGTCCAACTGCCAGGAGATCGTCGTCTGCGGTTCGCAGACGTTTCACCTGTCCACGTTCGAGTTCTCCGGCGATCCGGTTCTGGCGCCGTGTCCCTATCTGCGCCAATTCCTCCGCGACACCGGAGCACACTTCATCTACGAATTCGAATCGATCGAACTGCACAAGGCCATCTACCTCGCCGACGACAGCGACACGGTCGTGGTCGAATACACCTTCGACGGCTTGATGGACCCGGTCGAGCTGATCGTGCGTCCGTTCGTCGGCCTCAGGGATTTCCACCACACACAGAACAGCGATGAGGCGCTGCGATGGGATCGCCTGGAGTCGGCCGTGGTGGTGCGCCACGATACGCCGGGCGGTTGTGCCCTGCGGATGGGCTGTTCGGGCATGGATTTCGATGGCGATCCGCAATGGTGGTTCGACTTCACCTACCGCGCCAACCGACGGCGAGGCCAGGAGGCGGGCGAAGACCTTTGGACGCCCGGCTTCTTCCGGGGCGTGGTCGAAGAGGATGGGCGGCTTGTGTTCTGGGCCCGTCTCGATGAACGCTATCGGCCGGAATCGGTCGAGGTGGACGTCGAGACGATCAAGAACCGCCTGGCCGATCGGCAGAGACAGATTCTCTCTGGAGCGGCGGCCGATGCAACGGACCGCAGGCTCGTCCTGGCGGCCGATCAGTTCGTCGTCAAACGGCGGTACGGCGACGTGGAAGGCACGAGCATTGTAGCCGGGTACCCGTGGTTTGCCGACTGGGGTCGCGATACGTTCATCGCGCTGCCCGGGCTGCTGCTGGCGACGGGGCGGTTCGAGGAAGCGCGGTCGGTGCTGTGCACATTCGCGGCGGCGGCGGACGACGGCCTCATCCCGAACCGGTTCGACGATCGCAGCGGGCCGGCCCACTTCAACAGTGTCGATGCCTCGTTGTGGTTCATCCACGCCGCGTTTGAGTACCTCGGAGCAACCGACGACAAGGAGACTTTCAATCGGGAATTGCTGCCGGTGATCCGCTGGATCATCGATTCCTATCAGAACGGCACGCGGTTCGGCATCCACGTCGATGCCGATGGCCTCGTCCGCGCCGGCGACAGCAACACGCAGTTGACCTGGATGGACGCCAAGTATGACGGCGTCGCGTTCACGCCCCGCTGGGGCAAGCCCGTCGAGGTCAACGCACTGTGGCACAACGCTCTGTGCCACCTGCACGAGTTCTGTCTGCGCATGGACCTCGTCTCCGACGCGAAACGGTATGCCAAGATGGCTCAGCAGGCGGGCGACAGTTTTGGCGAGCTGTTCTGGAACGAGTCGCTGGGCTATCTGAACGACACAGTCATGCCGGACGGGCAGGTCGACGCGAGCCTTCGGCCCAATCAGATCTTCGCGATCTCGCTTCCGTACGGTCCGCCGTTGAGCGGGGCCCGGCAGAAGGCGATCGTCGCCGCCGTCGAGTCCGAGCTTCTGACGCCGTATGGGCTTCGCACGCTGAGCCGCCGCGACGTCTGCTATCAGGGCCGGTATGAGGGGCCTCAGCGCAGGCGAGATGCGGCGTATCACCAGGGAACGGTCTGGCCCTACCTGATGGGGCCCTTCGTCGAGGCCTATCTGAAGGTCAACGACTTCAAGCCGGCCAGCATTCGCCGGGCGACGGAGATGATCGAGCCGCTTCTGAGCCACGTGACGGCCGACGGCTGCCTCGGCAGCATTGCGGAGATCTTCGATGGCGATGAGCCACAGGAGCCCAAGGGCTGCTGGGCCCAGGCCTGGAGCGTCGGCGAACTGCTGCGAATCTATCGCCTCCTGAAGCATGCACGGCCCTGATGCGTTACAGCGTCCAGGGGCTGCGCATGGGCCGGCAGAGCATGCGATTGGCGCCGTCGTCTCCAATGAACGATTCAGCCTGAGGGTCCCAGTGCAGCTTGCGCCCAAGGCGGATCGCGATGTCGTCGAGATGGCAGATCGTGTCCGACCGGACGGCGGCCTCGATCGGACTGACCGTCCTGCCCCGCGTTCGCACGCACTCCAGGAAATCCCGCTTGTGGTCGTTGCTTGCGGGCAGCCGGACCGCGGCCGAGTCGAATGTCTCCTGCAAGAGCGTCTTGGGTCTGGCGTCGATCCCACCCCGCGAGACGATGACCCAGCCGTCGGAACCGATGAAGAGGATGCCGCAGCCGGGAATCTGCAGCGACGCCGCGGCCTCGACGAACTGGGGGAACTCGGCGGCGGTGTGGCGCGAATCCATGTGAATCATCCGGACGCCATTGGCATAGAGATGCTCGACCCGCCAGGTCATCGGCGTGTCGCAGAGCCCGTCGGAGGGGATCACGCCGGTGCCCTCGATCTCCAGCGGGCCGGTGTCGTCGGTGCCGTTGCCCCATTGGGCGATGTCGATGTGGTGGATGCCCCAGGCGCCGCTGAGACAGCCCAGGCCATAGTCGTGGACGTGCATCCAGTAGCCGGGACTGCCTTCGGCGCGCGAGGCGGCTCGCTCGAACGAATACGGCGCCCACGGGGCCGGGCCGAGCCACATGTCGTAATCGAACTGCCGTGGGTCGGGCACGGGCTGGGTCGGTTGATTGGGCAATGACAGGCCCGGCACGGAGCCGACCACGATGGTCTGTAACTTGCCGATGCGGCCGTTGCGGACCAGCTCGCATCCGAAGCGGAAGTCGCGACCCGAGCGCTGTTGCGTGCCGAACTGAAAGACCACGCCGTAGTCGTTCACCGCCTGGCGCAGGGCCTTCGCGGCTGCGACGTGGACGTCGGCCGGTTTCTCCAGGTACATGTCCTTGCCGTTTCGCGCGGCCTCGATGCCGATCAGGGCGTGCCAATGGTCCGGCGTCGCGATGCAGACCGCGTCGATGTCCGCCCGAGCGAGCAACTCGCGGAAATCGTGATAGGTTCTGGCGTCTCGGCTGGCATATTTCTCGTCGATTTGCTGCTTGGCCCGCTGGCGAAAGGCCTCGCGAAGGTCGCACGCCGCGACGACCCGTACCTCTTGCCGACCCAGAAAGGCCCGCAGATGCCCGCCGCCCATGCTGCCGACGCCGACACAGCCCATGACGATCTTCTCGCTCGGCGGCGTCGCGCCGTCGGCCCCCAGCACACGGCCCGGCACGAAATACGGCAATCCCCACGCGGCCCCGAAGACGGCT
>JAAYBA010000629.1 GCA_012719085.1 Planctomycetota bacterium | reverse complement strand
GATCTCGGGCTGCCCGATCCGATCATGCACGCCATCGCCGACCTGGGCTTCCAGTATTGCACTCCGATCCAGTCGAAAGTCCTGATCCACGCGCACGCCGGGCAGAACATCTCCGGACGGGCCCAGACGGGGACGGGCAAGACCGCGGCGTTTCTGATCACGATCTTCAGCAAGTTCCTCCAGGACCCGATCCAGGGGGAGCGACGGATCGGCTCGCCGCGCGCCCTCGTCCTGGCCCCGACACGGGAGCTGGCGATCCAGATCGTCAAGGACGCCGAAGACCTCGGCAAATACTGCAACTTCAACTGCCTGGCGGTCTACGGCGGGCTCGAAGTCAAGAAGCAGCAGCGACGCCTTGACAGCCGCCCCGTCGATCTGATCGTGGCGACGCCGGGACGGCTGCTGGATTTTGTCAAGCGAGGCAGCATCCACCTCAAGGACGTCGAGGTACTCGTCATCGACGAGGCCGACCGGATGCTGGACATGGGCTTCATCCCGGAGGTCAAGCGGATCATCCGCGAGACCCCGCCGAAGAACCACCGCCGCACGATGCTCTTCAGCGCCACGCTGACCGAGGATGTCCTGCGTCTGGCCTCGCAGTGGATGCCCGACCCGGTCATCTGTGAGATCGAGCCGGAGCACGTGGCGGTCGAGACGGTCGAGCAGATCGTCTACATCGTCACGACGAGGGACAAGTTCAAGCTGCTCTACAACATCCTCAAGGAACGCGGCGACGACCGGACGCTGATCTTCTGCAACCGGCGCGACCACAGCCAGACCCTGGTGAACAAGCTGAGAAAACACGGGGTCACATGCGAACTGCTCAGCGGCGCCGTGCCCCAGAAGAAACGGCTGCGCATCCTGGAGGATTTCCGCCGCGGCGAGATCCAGGTCGTGGTGGCCACCGACGTGGCCGGCCGCGGGCTGCACGTCAAGGACATCGGTCTGGTGGTCAACTACGAGTTTCCGTACGAGGCGGAAGACTACGTGCACCGCATCGGACGCACGGGCCGGGCCGGCGTGGCGGGCACCGCCATCTCGTTCGCCTGCGAGGATGAGTCGTTCATCATCCCGGATATCGAGAAGTACCTTGGCAATCCCCTGCGATGCACCATGCCGGACGAGGAACTGCTCGCCAGAGTCCCCTCCGCCCCATAGCGACATCGACGCCCGATAACCAGAAAATGCACCGCCCGCCGGCCCCACAGTGGCCCAATCGACCGAAAATGGCCGATAAGAGCAGTGGGCCGTCCGAGATCGCCGGCGGCGTTGTGCAATGGGTTTCGATGGAACGAAACGGTTTTGGGGTGCTCCTGCAATGCCAAAATCAGGCGAATCGACGCATGTGATTCAGCGGCTCCAGCGCCGCATGAAGCCCTGTCCCTTCTGCGCCGAGGAGATCCGCTACGAGGCGATCAAATGCCGCTTCTGCGGCGAGTTTCTCCACGGCGACCGCGCCGCGACCCGGACCAAATACGGCCCGTCCGACTTCCACCCCGATCCGGAGGAGGAAGAATCGGACGCCGGTTCGGTGGATGAGCAGGTGGACGACAACGTTCTCTGGTGCGGCCGGCCCAGCGTGTTCGCCCTGACAGGCGCCGCCATCAAGACGGGCATCTTCGTCGCACTGTGCTGGGCGGTCGTCAAGTACCGCGTGACCCAGGTCGCCGTGTACGTGGACGCCTACCTTCCCAAGCTGGACATCGGCGTCCAGCGACTGACCCAGGTCGAGGCGTGGATCGATCTGGGCGCGATGGCGCTGATTGCGGCGGCCCTGCTGGTCTTGTTCTGGAAGATGCTCGCGCTGAAGAGCGTCTATTACGAGGTTACCCCGGACCGCATCG
>JAAYBA010000088.1 GCA_012719085.1 Planctomycetota bacterium | reverse complement strand
GAGACCGACGTCTGAAGCTGGTTGGTCATCTGGGCATACGCGCCGGCGACGTCGTCCGACGCCTGGGCCGCCGCTACGACATCCAGCAAGGCCTCACCGGCGGTTTCGGCAAACGCCTCGCTGTCGAGCATGTCGCCAAAGCTCCGGACCGTGCGAGATCCGGTCGCGCTGAGGAACTCCGTATTGGAGGTGAAATCGACGCTCATCTCGACGATCTTGCCCGTGTCATCGACCACCAGTGAGGAGATCGTCGCCAGATCGGTGTTCTCGATGAAATCGGCGAGGTTGGCATCCGCCGCCTGGTTGGCGCCGTCGACCTGAATGTGGCCGGCGCCTTCGAGCGTGACGATGTCATACGTGCCGTCGGCGGCATCGCCGATGGCCACGGCGACCACCTTGGCCCCGGTGACGAAGTTGGCGTTGCTGTCGTCGGTGATGCGGATGCTGTCGTGATTGCCCTCTTCATCCACTTCGATGTTCAGGATCGCTCCGGCGCCGAGCTCGAAGTCCCCGCCGGAGACGGTGATCTCACCCGGCGATTGACCCGGGGCGAGAACGCCGTTGGTGATCGTCAGACCGCCCTGGAAATCGCCGCTGCCGCCGAGGGAGGCATCGGCATCGTTGACGGTCACGGCGCCCATGACCGTGCCGTTGATCGTGCCGGCGCCCGCCAGAGTCACCGAACCGCCCAGCACGGCGTCTTCCTCGATCTCCACCGCGGCTCCATCGGAGACATCGAGCGTCTGTCCGAACGCTTCACTGTCGCCGGTCAGGGTGACGCTGCCCTGCGCGACCGTTACATTGTTCGCACCGCTGAGGGTTTCCACTTCCACGCCGGCGTTGCCGGTCGTCAGACTGGCCGCTCCGCCGGAGGTGTCCAGCGTCCCGACAGCGACCGCGTTGCCGGCGAACTCCACGTTCCCACTGACGTTCACCTGCCGGATCGCCACGCCATCGGCGGCCGCTTGTACGGTCGCGCCGTCCAGGGTCACCTGTGCGTTGCCGGTCGCCGCGGCGTTGCCCAACGTCAGCGTCGAGTCGGCGACGGCCACGGTGGCGTCCTCGTCCAGAGCGGCGTTGCTCGAATTGATCGCCATCGTGCCGCCGCCGGTGACGTTCAGCGTCTCGCCGGCATCGATATCCAGCGCCTGGTTCACCTGCACCTGGGCGGCGGGGGCCACCTGAAGGGCGGTATCCCCATCCGTTCGGAGGGTCTCCACCGCAAGCGTGTTGCCTGTGACCTGTACGTTGCCGCTGACATTGGCCTGCCGGACGGCCACCTCGTCGGCCGCAGCATTGACGACCGAATCGGCCAGGGCGACCTGTGCGTTGCCCGTGGCGGCGGCACTGCCCAGCGTCAGCGTCGAATCGCTGACGGCTACCGTGGCCGTCTCATCCAGATCAGCGTTGCTGGAGTTGATCGCGACCGTGCCCCCGCCGGCAACATTGAGCGTCTGGCCGGCCCCGATATCGAGCGCACCGTCGACCTGCATTTGCGCCTCTTCCTCAACCTGGAGGGTGGCGTTGTCGGCGACGGTCAGCGTGTTGGTGGCCGGCACCACGACCGTCGACTCCCCAACCACCTGCACGGTCGAGCCTTCTTCGATCTGAACATCCTTCTCGATCTCGAGAGTCCCGCCCTGGGAGGTGGCAATCGTGGCGTCGCCCAGCGTCAGATCGTCGCCGTCGACGGTGCCCAGATCGTCGTAGTAATCGTCTTGCGAGGCATAGGCGTTCGTCGTTTTGATAATCGTTCCGTCGCCGGTGATGTCCTCGATGTTCTGCGTGGGGGCATCGACGATCAACGTCGTTCCTGCATTGGCCGTAACGCCGCCGCCGGCGCCGCCACTGGCCCAGATCTCGTCGCCGATCAGATAGAGCGTACCACCGTTGAGGGCAATCGTGTTGCCCGCCTGGTTGTCGAGATCGCTGATCGACGCATTGTGTTCCCCCGTCTGGTTGATCGTGGCGTCGCCATTGAACGTCGGGTCGTCGAGAGTCAGCAGGCCGTCGGTGCTGTTGAGGATCACAGTGGCATCGGCATCGACCGAGACGGACGAGGCGACCAGACCACCGGCGGCCGCCTTCAATGCGGAGCCATCCTTCAATTCGATATCCACCGCCCCGAGCGAATCGGTGCCGCCGATCAGCGTTCCGGAGTTCTCGATCGCATCGTCGAAGTAGAATTCCACGGCCCCGTTGAAGGCGGCGGTCGCGCCGCCGGCAATGGTAATGGCCTCGTCAGAGCTGATATCGCCATTGAGCATGAACGTTCCGGCGTCCACCGCGAGAGATTGCAGCGACAGATCCGAATCGATCGCGTGCGTGCCGCCAGCGATGATGACGTCCAGCAGGTTCTCGAAGGTCCCGTTGAACGCGCTCGTGCCCGTGCCGAGAGTCAGATTGTTAACCTGGGCGTCGAGATGTCCCGACCCGTTCAGCGCCTTGAGGGTCTGGTCGGCGCCGAACTCGACGGCCGCGTCCTCGGCGAT
>JAAYBA010000628.1 GCA_012719085.1 Planctomycetota bacterium | reverse complement strand
GGTCCTGGGCGTGTGCCACTTCTGGGTGCCCCTGTTCGCACGGACCTGGTCGTTTCTGCTGCACCGCTCGACGTCGCGAATGAGCATTCTCGGCGCCAAGCTGGCCGCGGCGATCCTCGGCCTTCTCATCTCGCTGGGCCTGGTCTGGACGGGATTGTACTGGTACGCCTGCCGGCCGGGCCTTCTTCCGATCCCGGAACCCATCCAGATACTGGTCGTCGGCTGGATCTATATCGCGGTGGGGCTGGTGGTCTATCTGGGAACAGCGCTGTCGGCTCTGAGCACCGCCCGCTGGTACACCACTCGCATCTTCGGTCTGGCCTTCGCTGTATTGGCGGCCTTTGTCATCCTTTTGCAGTGGCATCCGGTCTGGATCATCGCACTGATGGTGTTCGCAATCGCAATTCTGTTCGTGCAGACCGTGGCGGCCTTTCTAAGCCGGGAGTTTTAGAAGGGAGGAAGTCGGGCTTATGAACGCAAAGAATCCTATCCACTATATCGCACGAGCGGCCGGAGTCTTCATGGCGACACTGCTGGTCCTGCTGCTCGTCGTCGCCGTGCAGGCCATCACGTTCGAAGTGGCGTCCGTTTTCTGGACGGCGACCCCGGCGTCATCCACGGAGCCGAAGCAGGAATTGACTCTCGAGCAGGCCAGAACGCAGAGGATCACACTTGCGAGGAAGGAGTTCCTTCTTGACGGCACGCTGCACTTGGTCACCGAGAGCGGCAGGGATCGATGGCAACTGCTACGCGCATCGAATCCGTTGGATACGCCAATGGGCCAGGAACAGGTCTACGACGTGAACGACCGGCTGCTCTGGGATGGCCCGCCCAAAGAACGACCCTATGACTACCTTTCCTGGGCCCAGGATACCCGACGCGATAGTCTCACATACCAACGCATGAGGAATCTCCAGCAGCTCGTGGAGCCACGGATTCTCGAGATACCCGTCGCGACTCAGGAACAGCTTCGGGAAGAATGGCGGTATCTTCCGTGGGACGATTGTTTCGTCGGCTACAGCCTGGAAGGCGGCCGCGCGGGCTATCTGAGCGCCGCCGGGTGGACCGACTCCAAGGCGGATGTCCGGCCCTTCGGCCCCTTCCAGAGCTTCCAGGCCTGGTGGCCGCCGGATTCCCACAGTCCGACGCTCCTGTGGCAGACCGGGCAATGCATCTACGAGATCCGCTTCGCATCGCGACAGATCGAGATGCTCGTCGAAAGCCCCCGGAGCAGAATCGAGTACGTGGCCATGAACCCGGGCTATCGTTTCTGGCTCGCAAGCAGCGAAACGATGGCACGAACTCGCCCCTTGCTGCACTGCCGGACGAGCGACGAAGTGCATCATGTGATTTTGAAGGACCCCGACCAGACCATCACGGTCGCCACGCCGCAGGAATGGCAGCAATGGTACGGCAACCACTGTGAATTCGCCGCGACAAAGGAGGCGCTCTTCCTGCGACGGACGTGGCTGGAGTATCCGGCGCCGGCGGCACGTGGGAATCCAGACTGGTGGACCGGATTTCGCCGGACACCCAAGACGGGGTCGGTCGAATTGTATCGCGTTGACGAGACAGGCGGTCTCAATCTGGTCAATCGCTATAGCTGGACGTTGCCCGGCGATCCGGGCGCCATCCGATACGTGGAGCTTCGGTCCAGTGTGAAACGGTTCGTGAGCGCATTCTCACCGCTTCTTTGCGACTTTGTTCAACTGCCCTTCCCCAGAACCTTCTGGCAGAACCTGGCGCAGTACGACTTCGTGCGCGAATTGATCCAGGTAGTCGAGGAGATGCGGCCGCACTACAGCGTCTGGAGCTTGCTGGTCACGGCGGCGATACTGGCGCTGACGTTCCGGCATGGGCGTCCCCGGCGGACTTCGTGGGGCCGGCTCGTGTTCTGGCTGGTCTTCGTGGCGCTGCTGAACGTAGCGGGCTTTCTGGTCTACTGGGCGCTGAACCACACCCCGACGACGGCATGTCCGGCCTGCGGCAAGCGCCGCAGCCTGAGCCGGACCGATTGCGTCCATTGCCGAGCCGCCCTGCCAACACCCGAACACGGCCAGCTCGACCTGATCTTCGGCGTCTGAACACCGCCGGCGGACCGACGACCCTCGCGAAGACCGCGCTATGGGGCCGTCTTCAACGCTTCTTCGATGGCTTGTTGCAGGTCCTCGC
>JAAYBA010000627.1 GCA_012719085.1 Planctomycetota bacterium | reverse complement strand
GGGTCGCGGCCGACAGGACCCTTTGCCCTGCCGACTCGCACAATTGCCGATCCACCGACCGCTCGCCCACAGACGCGGCGTGGGCCAGGAGCTTCTCCAGCCGCCCCGTTTCTTGCCGACAAGCCGAGCACTCCGCCAGATGGCCGCGCACCTGCGACGCCTGCGGCTCATCCAGTTCGCCCAAAACGAATGCCGGAAGCAGTTTGTGGATCTGTTTATGGCGATTCATACTCCACCTTCCATCAGCCCAGGTAGGGCCTCAACTCATGGCTGAGCTTCTTCAAGGCCCTGTGCAAATGCACGCGGACCGTCTGCGGAGAACAGCCCAGGATCGCGGCCACCTCGGTTGTCGCCAGCCCTTCCAGCCGCAACAGGACAAACGCATCCGCCTGGTGGGCCGGCAGCTTTGCCAAGGCGGCGGCGAGGTTGCTCTGCAACTCGTCGGCCCGCATGTCGCCGTCGGGCCCACGATCGTCCCACTCCCGCTCGGCCGGGACTTCCCGGCGATGCCCGTTGGCCCGCCGTGCTGCCTCCAGGGCCTTGCGCACCGTCGTACGGTACAGGTAGGCGGGCCAGTTGGTCTGCCCGTTGTAGCTGGGCCAGCGACGCCAGATGGACAAGAAGACTTCCTGGTGGACGTCGTTCGCCAGATTCGCGTCGCCGAGAACGCGCAGAGCGGTGTTGAGGACCTGTCGGCCGTATTCATGGACCAGGTTTTCAAAGTTCCTGTCAGACAAGATCGTCTTACCCTGCAAAGTAGTTGTTTCGTGCCATGGCCCGGCGGCCGCCGTCGAGATCTCTACCCTTATAGAGTCGCCGCCACCTTCCGGCGTTTACCGAAAAACCAGCCGGAACTCTGTCGTCACAGATATTCCATCAGGACAGAGAAACGCCGTAAAGGCCCTTTTCCAGGGACGACCCGTGTCGTATACTATAACACCACCACGACGTCGCGTTGAGGGGCGGACGCCGGGCGAAGCGCACGGGGTTTCGTTGAAGGGAGCATCGAGGATCGCGCTATGACCGAGGGTTCGACGGAAGAGGTCGCCGGAAGCGTGCCACGGCAGGGCAAAGTCGCACCGCTACGGCCGGGGGTCGGCCCGTCCACGCCGACCGGGCTGTCCCTTCAGGAAGTGGCGTTGTTCCCCGAACAGAATCCGTTTCCCGTATTGCGCATCGGCTCGGACGGCACACTGCTGTATGCGAACGCGGCCGGCGACGTCCTTGTGAAGACATGGTCGTGTTCAGTCGGCGGCGGTGTCCCTCACAACGTCCGCCGGGCCGTCGAGCGGGCCCTGACCACGGGGGATCGCGGTGAGATCGAACTGCGATGTGGCTCGATTCTCTATTCTTTTGCGATCGCCCCGATCCGGGCGGCCGGTTATGCCAATCTCTACGGGCGCGATGTCACCGAGGCCCGCCGGGCCGGCCGAGAGGTCGATGAGAGCCGGCAGGATCTCAACCGCGCCCAGGCGGTGGCGCACACCGGAAGCTGGCGACTCGACGTCGGCCGAAACGAGCTGCGATGGTCCGCTCAGACCTACCGCCTGTTCGGGATCCCGGAGGGAACGCCACTGACCTATGAGAGGTTTCTATCGATTGTCCATGCGGAAGACCGACAGTCCGTGAACGAGCGATGGACCGCCGCCCTTCGCGGTGCGCCCTATGACATCGAACACCGCATCGTGGTCGGCGAGGCCGTCAAGTGGGTCCACGAGAAGGCCGAGATGGAGTTCGACGAGGATGGGACCGTGCTCGGTGGATTCGGGACCGTGCAGGACATCACCGCGCGCAAGCAGGCCGCAGAGGAATTGCACAAAACGCACGAACGCCTGCGGAGGCAGACCGAGCAGCTTCGATCGCAGACCGAGCAACTGCGGCAGAACGAGCAATGGCTGCGCGCTGCCCTCGAAGGAGGGCGGATGGGTCTGTGGGAGTGGAATGTCGAGAACGATCACGGCTTCTGGGACGAGCGGGTCTATGGCCTGATCGGGATGAACCGGCAGACGGCCGCGACCGTCGGGGCGTTCTTCGAACGCGTGCACCCACAAGACCGGGAACGACTGAAGGCTCGAATGCAGCAGGCCCTGGCGAGCCCCGGTGACTTCGAAGCGGAGTTCCGTGTCGTTCGTCCCGATCGGAAGATCGTCTGGTTGGCGTCGCGGGGCAAGGTGATGCGCAATGAGACGGGACAGGGCGTCCGTGTGCTCGGCGT
>JAAYBA010000626.1 GCA_012719085.1 Planctomycetota bacterium | reverse complement strand
CCGGGGACGGGGCTGACGATTCGCAACGAGCCGACGAAGCGGTTGATCCTCGAAGATCTCTGTCGCGCCTGCGGGGCCGACAACGTCGATGTGGTCGATCCGATGGACGTTAAGGCGTTTGCCGCGATTTTGGAAAAGCGAATCAACGAGGACGCGCTGTCTGTGATCGTCTCACGGCACCCATGCCGGTTGCTCAAACGACAGGTTTAGCGGGGTCTCATGAAAGACACGGTATACAGCATCACGTTCGGTGGAATCGGCGGCCAGGGGGTCCTGAAGGCCTCGGAAATCTGCGGGTGGGCGGCGTTGTACGCCGGGTACCATATCAAGAAATCGGAAGTTCACGGGATGGCCCAACGGGGCGGCTCGGTCGAATCGCATCTGCGCTTCGGCAAAAGAGTCTATTCGCCGCTGATCGTGGCCGGAGGCGCCGATTTTCTGGTCTGCTTCCATCGCGACGAGCAGCCGCGACTGAAGGCCTTCCTCAAAAAGGGCGGCATAGACATGACGGACTTTCTGGACAAGGTCCAGGAGGCGATCGACGACCCGCGGTCTCTCAATACGGCCCTGGTGGGCGTTCTTTCACCGAAGCTGCCCATTGACGAAGGCTGCTGGATGAAGGCGATCGAGACCGTCTTCAAGCCGGCTATCGTGGCGGGGAACAAGAAGGTATTCCTGATGGGAAGGGAGATCGGCCGACCATGATCTGGAAAGAGCAAATCGAGTGCATGGATTCGGCGGGGCTCAAGGCCCTGCAATCCGACTACCTCAAGAAGCTCATCCCGTATATCTACCACAACTGTCCCGTCTACAGGGAGAAGCTCGACGCGGCGGGCGTGGCTCCGGGTTCCATCGAGTCCATCGACGACATCAAGCGGCTGCCCTTCACGACCAAGGAGGACATGCGCGATCACTATCCTTACGGGCTCTTCTCGGCTCCGCAGTACCAGATCAATGAGATCCACGTCTCCAGCGGCACCACGGGCAACCCCACGCTGGTCGGCTATACGAGGGATGACCTGAAGCTGTGGGGCGACGTCATGGCCCGCGTCCTGTGCTGTGCGGGGGCCGAGCCGGGCGACACGATCCAGATTGCCTATGGCTACGGGCTCTTCACCGGCGGACTCGGCTTCCACTATGGGGCTTTGGAGATGGGGCTGCGCATCATCCCAACCTCGGCGGGTCAGACGGCGCGGCAGCTCAAGATCATGCAGGACTTCCAGCCCCGGATCCTCGGCTGTACGCCCAGTTACGCCCTCTACATGGCCGAGGAGGCCAAGGAGATGGGCATCGATCCGACCCAGGGCCACTGGAAGATCGGTGTCTTCGGCGCCGAGCCCTGGAGCGAGTCGATGCGGCGGGAGATTGAAGCGGCCTGGAACATGCTGGCCACCGACGTGTACGGGCTGTCCGAAATCATCGGTCCCGGCGTCGCCCAGGAGTGTCAGCACAAGGACGGGCTGCACGTCTTCAGCGACGTGTTCTATCCCGAGATCATCGACCCCGAGACGGACGAGGAGGTCCCCGAAGGCCAGGATGGCGAGTTGGTGATTACCACGCTGACCAAGCAGGGGATTCCCCTGATTCGCTATCGCACGCGCGACATCGTGAGCGCTCGCTACGACAAGTGCCGTTGCGGCCGGACCAGCCCGCGAATCAGCAAAATCAAAGGCCGCACTGACGACATGATCGTGGTGCGCGGCATCAACGTCTTCCCGTCGCAGATTGAGCACGTCCTCGTCGGCATCGAGGGGACACAGCCCCAGTATCAGATTGTGGTGGACCGAAAGGCCCACCATCTCGATGAGGTGGAGGTCTTGGTGGAAGTCGAACAGCGCTTCTTCTCGGACGAGATTCGCCATCTCAACGAGCTGCGGGAGCGAATCCGCAAGGAGATCCAGAACGTCCTGTCGGTTGGGGTCAAGGTGACGCTCGTCGAGCCGAAGACAATCGAACGAAGCGTGGGTAAGGCGAAGAGAATCGTGGACAAGCGAACGTTGTAGGGGTTCATCCATGAAGATCACACAGATATCGGTATTCCTCGAAAACCGTAAAGGCAGACTCTACGACGTGTGTTCGCTCCTCGGCGCAAACAACGTGAACATTCGGGCACTGACGATCGCGGAGACGGAAAGCTTCGGCGTCCTGCGCATCGTCGT
>JAAYBA010000625.1 GCA_012719085.1 Planctomycetota bacterium | reverse complement strand
TCGCGCCGACGCCGTCCGGATCGGAAACTGCCGTGCGTGGAAACCCGACCTGAGCGTGATGGGTCTGCCGACGGACGATGCGGAAATGAGGCGGTTCATCGCCGCTGTCCAGGGACGCGCTGCGGACGTGGAGTTGACGCGGAATCGCACGAGCGGCCTGCTGGTCATCTGCCGTCAGGAAGGCGGCCGGCCCGGCCAGATCTGGCGCATCGACCGCCATCTGAACGTCCTGGACGAGGAGTATTTCCATTTCAGTTGGCCCGAGACAATGAGAGTCATCGACGAACGCGACGCCATGCACGAGCGCGGCTGGACCTGTTTCCGGATCAGCGGCACGGTCGGCGACCGCACCGTCTCCGGAACGGGGCGCCTGCCCTTCGTGTACGCGTCGGCTCAGGAGCATTCGCCCTGGCTGAGAATCGAAGCCAGCGACGGGCGAACGTTCGTCGATACGCCGCGAGGCGCCGAGATCCGCGACCGCGACGGTCGTGTCGTGGAGCGATTTGAAGGCGGCCGCTTCTTCAAAGGGTTGCCGAGGCCCTGGATGGGCCTGCATTGCATCGACACGGTCCGCCGCGACGCCGCCGAATGCCGGCTACGATTCGAGACCGCTGCCCGCAACGATGGAAACGCCGTGAACGTGACCGTCTACACCGACGACATGACCCTGGTCTACACCGTGGACATGGAGACCGACGTGATTGAGACGATCGAGCTGTTCGCCGGCGCGCCGGCCGAGTCCAATCGCATCGGCCGATTGGATTTCACATATCTTCAGGCTCTCCCGGAAGCAAGCGATGCCCAGGCGACGTTTGACGCTCCCGCTCAACCGAGATCGACCACAGCGGCAGCGCAGGGAACCGGATTGCTCTGGCTGACCGACCTGATAACCGAGCGATAGCCCACAGGATCGGCTTTCGCCCGTGACGTATCGACAAATGAGATCGAGAGAACCAGCGTGCAACAGATGCGAGAAAGGAGCGGAGACGATGAAGACCAGTGATGGCATGTCGAGAGGTGTGATGGTCGCCGTGCTTCTGGGGCTGTGGATCAGTCCCACCGTCCTGACTGGAAAGATCATCTACGTCGACCCGGAAGCGCCGGGCGGCAGCCACGGAACCACATGGTCTGGCGCCTATCTCTGCCTGCAGAACGCCCTGGAGAGCGCTGAGGCCGGAGACGAGATTCGCGTCGCCCAAGGCGTCTACAAGCCCGATCGCCGGGTCGTGTTGCCGCGAACCGTTGTCAGTCAGAACATCCAGGCCTCCGGCAACATCGACGACAGCTTCGTGCTGCCGGATGGAGTCACCGTCAAGGGCGGCTACGCCGGATGGCGAGGCGCTAATCCGGACGCGCGGGACGTGAAGGCCTTTCCGAGCATCCTCAGCGGGGATCTCGCCGGCGACGACGGCGACCTGCCGAATCTGGAGTGGCAGACGCTCTATGGTTTCGTGATGGACCCGGTCCGGCGGGGCAACTCCCGCACCGTCGTCACCGTCACCAGGGCATCGAGCCAGACCGTGCTGGACGGATTCACAATCACCGCAGGACATTGTGAAGGAGGCAGCTCGACCACTCGCGCCAGGACCGTTCTATTCGCGTCGGTGCCGTCCCCCTCCGCCAACGCCGGTGCGGCCGGTGCCTTCGTGGACTCGGGAAACCCGAGTTTTGTTCGTTGCACCTTCTACCGTAACACGGTGATGTCCTATGCCGGACGCAGCACGGGCGGCGCCGCGCTGGGCACCCAACGCACCGACGCAACCTTCACCGAGTGCACGTTCGAACAGAACATCGCGTTCGGTCACGCCGGCAGCAGCTTCGGCGGCGCCGTCCTGAACTCCTACGGGGCCCCGCAATTCATTGACTGCACCTTCACAGACAACGTGACCGCCGGCTTCGACGGCGACTACGCCGGTGGAGCCGTCGCCAACTCTCGCAGCAATTGCGTGCTGACCGACTGCTCGTTCGTCGGCAATCGGGCCATCGATTCCATGGGAGGCGCCGTCTACACCGTCAATTCCGGCAATCCGGCCATTGTCGACTGCACATTTGAAGGCAATTGGGCTAACCAGGGAGGCGCCGTCTATGTCGCCGATGGATGCGATCCCAACGTGATCGGATGTACTTTCCTGGCCAATGAGGCGGCCAACAACGGTCAAGGCGGTGCGGTCTTCATCGGCGATCAGTGCACCGGCAATTTCGTCGATTGCCGTTTCCTTGGAAATCTGGCCGGTCAGGGCGGCGCGATGGGCGTTCGAGGCTATCCAACCATCGTCAACGGCCTGTTCAGCGGCAACGCCGCCGCAAGAGGAGCGGCAATTTACCTGGAGACGGGCACGTTCGTGGATGCCATCAACAGCACCTTCAGCGCCAACGCCGCCGGCGAAAACGGCGGTACCCTCTACGGTCTGATGGGTACAACGCAGTTCTCCAACTGCATCCTCTGGGGCAACCAGCCCCAGGAGATTCACGCGCCCTCCGGTCTCGTCCAGGTCCATCACAGCAACGTCCAGGGGTCGGGCGGGATCGATCAGGGCAACATCGACGAGAACCCGCGCTTCCAGGACCCGCTCGGCGTCGACGGGATCGCCGGCACGATCGACGACGATCTGCGTCTGTCGTTGGGCTCGCCCTGTCTGGATACGGGAGACGACGCCGCCGTTGGGGCGTTCGCCACCACCGATCTCGACGGGCTGGAGCGTGTGGTCGGCGAGGGCATCGACATGGGGGCGTACGAATTTCGCGGCCCCTTCCGCTACTACGTCGATGCGGCTGCCGGTGACGACGCCCACGGCGGGTGGGGCCCGCGCGAGGCATTCGCCACCATTCAGAGGGGGATCCAGGCGGCTCGCGACGGGTATACCGTGATTGTCATGCCCGGTGCCTATGCCGAGCAAATCAACTTCGCGGGCAAGGCGATCACCGTCTCGGGGGACTACGGCGGCGCGATCCTTGAAGCGCCCGGCGGCTACGCCGTGTCGTTCTACACCGCCGAACGCAGCACGAGCGTCCTGAAGAACATCG
>JAAYBA010000624.1 GCA_012719085.1 Planctomycetota bacterium | reverse complement strand
GCACAGAAGCACCCACGCCCTCGGCAGCTTGGGGCTTTCGGCCGTGATCTCCCGGAGGAGTCTCCGGGCCTGTTCGGTCGCCGGAGCAGTCTCGCGTCTCAGCAGAGACTGCGCCTTGGACAGCTTCAGTTCGATATCGCCCGGGTTCGCCTGCAGCGCCTTGTCGAGCAGGCCTTCCCCCCGCTCCAGAAGCGTCGCGTCACCTGAGTCCAGGAAAAGCGCCAGGGCCCGCCGCTGGACGGGCAGGCTTTCCGGCTCCAACTCCAGGGCCTTCTCGATGTCCGAGACGGCCAGATCCAGACGTCCTGTCTGGCGGAAGAAGTCGGATCGGACCAGCCAGACCTCCGCTTTCGCCGGCTCCAGCGCCACCACGCGGTCGAAATCGGCCCGGGCCTCATCGTACCGCTTCAGTGTCACGTAGGTCGTGCCGCGAAGCATCCGACCGAAGACATCGTCCCGACGAGAAATCGTCTCATCACAAAGACGAAGCGCCGCCTCGGCGTCGCCGCGATCGACATATAGCTGGACCTGCGAGACCACCACAGAGATGGACTGCGGATCCCTGACCTTGACCGCATCGAGAACACCCTGTGCTTCTTCGTACTTCTTCTGCGCTGCCAGCGTGGACACGAGTCTCAGTCCGGCCAGCGTATCGTTGGGGTCCTTCCGCACCAGCTCGCGCAAGATGTCCGAGGCCGAGGCCAGGGCGTCCCGTCGCGCATCCGAGTCGGCCGCCAGGGCGCGCCGCAAATGCCCATGCAACCGCAGTCTCTGAATGTCCGGATCGTAGAGGTCGCGCGACTGAGCCCGATCGAGCATTCGCTGCGCCTCCTCGTCGTCGCCCGCTTTGTAGAGCGTCTGCACCATACGCGCAATGACGCTCATGTCATCCGGCCAGCGTTGGAGCAACTCACGGTACATCGTCAGGGCCATTTGCAGCTCGCCGGCCTTCTCGTGGGCGGCGGCCAGCAGCAGACGGCTGGCCCGATCGTCCGGGCCGGCCAGAAGGTTCTCCTGCAGGAGCCGGACAATCTGACTGTAGTAGCTCTGGAAATCGTCGGAGAGAATCCATACCCTGGCCTGTTCAACGCGCCATTGTCGGCCGCCCTGCCCTTCGATCGCCTTGATCTGGTCGACGATGGTCTGTGCCTGGGCCGGATCACCGATCACGCGTTCGAGCGTCAGGAGACGCCGCTTCGGCTCGACGTCATCGGGGAATTGCGTCGCCAGTTCGGTCAACCACTCGTAGAGCCGTTCATTCTGTCCCCAGGATGCATACAACTCGGCCAGCAGCATGCCCAGACTGCGCCGGTTCGCTCCCTGCATCGCCGCCAGCGCATCTTGTACGGCCGCCTCGCACGCAGCGCGGTCACCCTGCTGGTTCAACAGCAAGGCCAGTTGCCTGACGGGTTCGACGCTCTGGGGATGCCGCTGCATCGTCTCGCGCAACAAGGAAACGGCCTGAGCCATGTCGCCTTCATTCGCAGACAACTGCGCCCGCAACAACACCGCACTGAGTCCAACGGCCGGGTCGGTTTGGAGCTGATCCAGCAGAGCCGTTGCATCGGCACTGCGCCCCTGGAACAGGGCCGCCTGGGCCTCAAGCAATCGAATCTGCCCGACGTCCCCACCGCTGCCGCCGAGTTCGGCCAGCGTCGCCTCGATGTCCTGCCAGGCAGTGCGCGTCACCGCCGAGTCGCCCTGGCCGGCCAGGATCCGCATGCGGGCCTGAAGCTCCAACACCGTGGCTTCTTTCTGATCGGGAACGTACCGCTGCACCAGCCGGGCCTGTTCGAGAACGCCGGGCCAGTCCTCGGTCTGTGCCAGCAACTGGGCCAGGGCCAGATTGGCCTGCGGGTAGTTGGGCATCTCGGAGACCAGTAGACGAAGCTCTTCAACCGCAGAGGACAGATCGCCCCTCTGCCGGAGAGCGGACGCCAGAGACATCCGTACGAGCGGAGGGTGTCCCCGCCAGACCAGGTCCTGCCGTGACTGATACCCCAGCGCGATCGCCCTTCTCCAAGAGGCCGTTGCTTCCTGCAACCGGCCCTGCTGCTGCGACAGATAGCCTTCGAGAAACGCACAGCGTCCCGGCTGCACATTCTTCGCCTGCATCTGTTGAATGCCCTCGGCGGCCTCGTCGAAATGCTTGGTCCGGATGAACAGCTCCGCCGCCCAAGGCATGAAATCCCACGGGTACGTCGCCAGTGCCTTCAGGCCCTCGCGGGCCACGGTCTCCATTTCCTGCTCGGAACCGGTTTGCAGGGCCAACAGAGCCCAGTACCGCCATAGGTCCGTATCGGTCGGTTTCTTTGCCCGAAAGGCGGCGATCTGCTCTCTGGCCTGGTCATAGGCCCGGGCCTGGATCAATTCGGCGATCAGCCGAAGATGCGCCCCGGTGTCGGACAGGTCGAGGCTGGCAGCCCGCTCGAAATCGGCCATCGCATTGGGGAGGTCCCCATTGCGGCGCAGGAATCCACCGCGCAGAATGTGGGCCCAGGCCGACTGCGGATTCCGGCTGACGGCCTCCTCGAACCAGTAGTTGGCGGGCTTGTTGGCATCTTCAGGATTCTCCGCCGCCAGCATTCCCATGAGCTCATAGGCCGGCACATGGTCCGGATGCTCGGCGATCAGGTCGAGGAGTGTCTTCTGCGCCTCCGCAAGATTCCTCTGCTGGATCAACGCCAGTGCCAGGAACCGACGGACGACCGGATCGTCATGCGATTCCAGAAATCGTCTGGCCTTGAGTTCCGCCTCTCCCGGGCTGCGTCCAATGGAACGGTCGGCCGCACTGAGACCCAGGTAGATCTCGATCAGCCGTCGGGCGGCCTCCGTGTGGCTGCCGTCGAGCCGAAGGACCGACGAATAGGCGGATATCGCCTGGTGAACGTTGTTCGATGCGCTCGGCCGGGTCTTGAGTTGGGCCTCCCCGTACATCAGCAGACGCTCAACGTCGTTGCCGTTGATGACCAGGTAGCGCCCTATCTGCTTGGCCGCTTCTTCCCAGTCTCCTGCCTCAAAGGCCTGCACGCCCAGAGGCAGCGATTCTTCTGCCAGCACGCTTCTCTGCCACTTGTGCAGGGACAAGGCGGCAACGGCCAGAACCACCACGCCCACAACCAGAACGATCGCCAATGTCCAGTTGAAGTATCGCTGTGCCATCGGAGGTATCCTTTCTGCTCAATCCTTGCGATTCATGTCGGCCTCGGCATCTGCGCCGCGCGTCCCTGGAGGCCGCCAATGGGACAGGTTCTCGATCAGAGCTGACGGACGAAATTCTCCACCATCTTCCGGAACGTGCACCAACACACCCACAAGTCCATTCGCGGCGAGAGTTCCTGCACATATTTGGTGTCGTAGTAGATCCATTCCTGGAAATCGCGGAAGGGCTCGCGCGTCCGATACACCTGCCAGAGTCCCGTGATGCCCGGACGCACGGAAAGCCTCGCGTCGCGCCAGGAGGGACACAGCGTATTCTCCGTCTCCGGCGACGGCCTGGGACCAACAATGCTCATCTGCCCACACAGAACATTGAAGAACTGCGGAATCTCATCCAGATAGGTCTCCCGCAGGAAGTGGCCGACCGTACTGATTCGCGGATCATCGGCCATCTTGAACTGCGGGCCGTCGACCTCGCTGACAAAACGCAGCTTGTCCTGAATCTCGGCGGCCCCGACGCGCATGGTCCGGAACTTGACGCAGTGGAACAGCCGCCCGTGAAGTCCCTGACGTTTATCCTTGAAGAACACCGGCCCGGGTGAGTTGATCTTGATGGCCAGAGCGATCAGCGGAACGACGGGAGCGAACAGGATTAGAACAATGCTCGCGACGACGACGTCGGCGATTCGCTTGAATCCGCCGGCATAAGAGAACCACGGCCACGTCCGGAAGACACTCCCGTTCTGCTGCCGAGCCGATCTGCGCCAGGGGCCATCCGTCGCCAGACCGCAACGGTCGGAAGGTCCGCCGTCCGGGCCCACCGTGACCGCGTGACGGCAGAGCCCTTCGGACTCCACCACGGCACGGGGTCCCACAATCGACGAATCGACCATCGCCGCGCGGCGCACCGTACAATCGTCGCACAAGATGCTGGGGCCGACAATCACAGCGCCGTCCTCAACGCACACACCGCTGCCGATCAACACGGGGCCGACAAACCGCGCCTCGAGCGAGATCTTCCTGTTGGCACCCTGCACATACACCTTTGCGCCCAGCGATGAATCGAGAACCGCACCGGCAGGCGGCCATTGCTCCAGCACCGCTTCACAAAACGTCAGGAGCCCCTGCGGAGTGGTCAGATCGGCCACCGAGCCCGCCAGCAGGACAGCCTCCGTCCTCAACCCGTGCGATCGACAGCGTTCGATCATCTCGCCAAATGCCTGGGGCAGACCCTCGCGGAGGATCGCTTCGGCGCGCTCCGACCGGAGGAAGAGGTGGTGGGGCCAATCGATCGGCATCGGCGTCGGCTCGGCGCCGTCCCTGTAGAGCCGCCGGTAGCCGACGAGTTCTCCGTCTTCGGTCAGGCGGATTCGTTCCCGATAGGCCAGCAGTCCGGGGTCTACCGTGACGGCCACGGCGTCGGCGGATGTATCGGTGAACAGCGACGCCAGCGGGTCGCTGATGTGGGCCGCAAAACGCCCGTTGGAGAGAACAAACCACGGATGTCTGCGGATGTCCCCCTGTCCGATGTCGAGCCCATCCGTCACGACAGACCTGCCACGCTCTTCGAGGCCCTGACACGAATCCGACGGCCAGGACGTGGGCAAAGCCCATGTGACGTCGCCCCCGACGGCGTCCCCCACCAGCTCGGAGAAACTGCCGTTGCCGTCAGTCGAACCGCTCACGCGAATCATACCGCTCCGAATGGCGTTCGACAGTGGATGCGTAGCCAGCGCCGACCGAAGCAGGTCCGTCCTGGACCGTCCGGCCGAATCATTCTCGTCTCGGATAACAATCAGCCTCATTGCGTATTCAAGCCCCGGATCAACCGCTCCGCGGTAGCCGATCAGCCGGCACGACCACTCTATCCCTTCGACTCCCGTTCGCGGCCTTGGGGCGTCAGAAGCAGCTTCTTCTGCTTGGCCGCCTGGCGTATGGGTGATGTGCTGCGAATCCGATAGCCGTAATCATAGCGACACAGTCCCTGTTCGGCGCGGACGTTGCTCAGGATCGCGCCAACCACATGAGCCCGAATCCGGGCAAACCTCTCCTTGGTCTCCGCCAGATCCGGAGCCGTGGTCTGGCCGGCGAACCCCACCAGAATCACCGCATCGGTCAGTTTGGCCCAGACCAAGGCGTCGGGGAAGGCCAGGGCCGGCGGGGTATCCACGATCACATGATCGTATTCCCGGCCCATCTTCTCCATCTGTTGCGCCGCGGTGGACGAAGCCAACAACTCGTAGGCGTCGGCCAGACAGCGAGGATTGGCAGCCAACACGTGCAGACCACTGCCGGGCACGATGCAGACGACTTTGCTCGGGTCTTCCCCCAGAAGGACCTCCTGAGTCCCACTGGAACCATTCGGCACGTTCAGCATATACCTGACGTCCGGCTTCCGCAAATCCCCATCGACCAGCAACACCTTCTTTCCCGACTTGGCCAGGCTCGTCGCCAGATTGACCGCGAAGGTCGTCTTGCCTTCCCGCGGGCGAGGGCTGCAAACCGCCAGCTTGTGAGGGATCCCGCCGCTCGCGAGCAATCCGAGATTGGTGCGAATCGTCTGGTAATCGCTCGCGATCTGCTCGGCGAACTGTGCCGGCTTGATCGTGTGCGAACTCGTCGTCGTTCCCAGCACGGGCAGGCCGAGATGCCGGGTCATATCCTCCGGGGTCTGAAGCGTCTTGTCCATCTTCTCACGCAGGAAAGCAAACGCCAGTCCAATCGCCAGACCCCCGAAAAACACGCCCGCTGCCAGTTGCGGACGACGGTCGTCCGTCTCGACCACATAGGCCGCGTAGGCCGGACTGATGCGAGGGCGTCCCTGACGCTCCATTTCCATCAGTCGGATCTCCCGAGTGATCTGATTGTATAGTCCCTGATCGACCGAGAGCTTGTACTGCAGGTCCTGGATGTTCAGATTCGTCTGACCGACCTTCTGCGTCTTCGTATCCTGGTCCCGGAGTTCTCCCTGGAGCTTCTCCTGATGCGCGATCAACTGCTCCAGCTCCAACTGAGCGTTCTTGAGCTTCTGTTGCGCGACCGCGCGGAGGCGCTCATCGAGTTCGGCGTTGAATTCCTCCTCCAGGGTCTTGCGCTTCTCCTCCTTCGCCTGCTCGAACCGCGCCAGCAACTCCTCCTGCTTCGTCAAGGCCGGGTTTTCCGGCCGGTAGTTCTGCATGGCCACGAGCAGATCGCGTTTGAGTCCCACAATCGTCTGCGACAACTGCTGGAATTCCGGATCCGAGTTGACATAATCCTTCCTGGCCGCCACAATCTGGTCCGGGGGCATGTTGACGTCCGTCGCCGCCTGGGTCAGCATGGCGACGTTGGTCTCGAGCGCGAGTCGCCGGGCTTCCAGCGCAATCCACTGGGACGACAGCGTGTTCTGCATCTGGAGTTCCATGTCGTGCCGCGTGTCCAACACGGTGGTCCCATATTCGTCAGCCAGCCTGCGGATTGTCTCCTGTTGGTCGCTGATCCTGCCGAGCAACTGGGTCTGCTGGTTCGTCAGAATCCGCAGCCTCGCACTCTCGGCTTCGATCGAATCGGTCCCGTACTTGTCCTGATAGTGATTCAGAAAGGCGTTCACGACCTGAATCGCCTCCTCCGGATCTGTCGTCTTCATCGTCACCGCCATCAGTTCGGTTTTGGGGACATGACCGGCGGAGATCACACCGCCGGCCACCGCGTTCTTCAGGACGATTGCCGGGTCGGGCCTGGCCGTCTTCGGTGAGAACATGGCCCGGAGCCTGGCCAGAGGGGTCTGCGGCTCGCCACTGAACAGGCGCAGATTGCGGGCCGCCAGATCGTCGGCGATCCTCTGAAGGATCGGACCGCTGGTCAGAACGGTGACCTGCGTGTTGACCAGTTCGAGGTATCCTGCGCTGCCGCGCCCTCGGGCATCGCCTTCGCCCGTCAGAACGCTCTCAGTGACCAGCGCGACGCGCACGGCGCCGCGCACGGTGTGCTCCGGCTGAACGAGAAACCAGACCGCCGCCAGACCGACCGCACAGACGATCACCATCACGGCCAGCGCGATGTACCACCGCTTCATCACCGCCCGCAATACGTTCGGTCTCGGCCCCGACTCCGGCTCAGAATCCAGCAGAGGTAGCATCTCATGGACGGCAGGCTTCTGCTCAATCACCTGATCCAGATATTTCTCGAGATTGTTCATTGCACCATCTCCAGTGTCACGAGTGCGAGATCTGTCGTGGTTGGCGACGCGCGATGACCGCCGGCGACACTTCGGCCGGCGGAGTCGTCAGCCGCGACAGAAACCATAATTCCCCTACCACCATCGCCAGCGCCAGAGGCATCATGGCGTATCCGCCAAAATCGTGGAACGCCTTTTCCACATGTTCGCCCTTGAGAAACGTGAACGCGACTGCCGTCACTGTGAGCCTCAGCGTGTTGCACAGCAGGGCAATCGGCAGGCTGGAGAGCAGAACAAGGAGCTTCTCCCACCAAGCCCGTCGGGTCAACAGCACAACCAGTCCACTGATCACAACGAACGCGGTGATCATCCGCAGCCCATTGCAGGCCTCGGCAACGGCTACGCTTGTATCCCCAATCTTGATAACATTGCCGTCTCTGGCCACTTCGTACCCCGCCAGTTCGAGGCAGAACACCGCCGAGGTGGTCGCCCACCGTTGCAGGGGAAGGGCCAACGCCGCCTGGACCCGATTTGGCCACGGCAGCATCAGGCATAGAAACAGTAATGCCGGCGCGAGTTTTCGAAGGACACGCCAGCCCAGAAGCAGCAAGACCATCGCGGCGACCGACAGAATCAGAGACACGCCCTCGGCCGAACGAAGCAGCAGAATCAGCCCCAGGCCTCGCATCGCCTGGGCCAGGCCGAACAGAACGATCCCGGCCACGACGGCCGGATGGACCGGGACCTCTCTGAGGTCCCCTCGCCACGACCAGACAACATAGGCGGTGAGGAACGGAACCAAGAGACCGGCCGAGTACTCGTCATTCCTGCGCCAGATCCCGTAGAGGTCCACAAACGTGGGCCAGTACGACCACAGCAACGCGACGAGCAG
>JAAYBA010000623.1 GCA_012719085.1 Planctomycetota bacterium | reverse complement strand
TGCTGGCCGATGAGCCGACCGGGAACCTTGATTCGGCGACGGGAAATGATATTCTGGCCGTCCTGGAGCGGTTGCATCAGGCCGGCCAGACCATCGTCATGGTCACGCACGATGAGCGCGTCGCTCGCAGGGCCCAGCGCGTCATCACCTTGACCGACGGAAAAGTGAAGGCCTGATCCATCGGCGACCGTGGTTTCGCCGGGCGAGCCGGCTTGATGCGGCCGCAATGAACTGGGAGGCATGAGATTCGCGTATGGCGTTGAAGATCTGGATGAATACAGGGCTCGTCGACGAAGCGGATGCCAAGGTTTCCGTGTTCGATCACGGACTTCTCTACGGCGACGGCGTGTTCGAGGGCATCCGTGTGTACGACGGGAAGGTGTTCGAGTTGGCGGCCCACATTCGGAGGCTGTTCGAATCGGCCCAGGTGATCCGCCTGCCGATTGCGATGAGCCGCGACGAACTCGCACAGGCCGTCGAGACGACCGTCAAGGCCAACGGCATCGGCGATGGATACATCCGTCTGATCGTCACCCGAGGCACCGGAACCCTTGGCCTGAACCCGCTGATCTGCAAGAACAGCAATCTGATCATCATCGCCGACACGATTCAGCTTTATCCCGAGGAATTGTACGAGAAGGGCATGCGGATCGTCAGCGCCACGACGCGGCGCACCCACCCGCTGGCCTTTCCGTCACAGGTCAAGAGCCTCAACTACCTGAACAACATCATGGCCAAGATCGAGGCCCTCGACAGCGGTGTGCCTGAGGCGATCATGTACAACCACGAAGGGTACGTCGCCGAGGCCACCGGCGACAACGTCTTCATCGTGCGCGACGGCGTCGTCCTGACGCCCCCGATCGAGGCCGGTGGCCTGCCGGGGATCACGCGCACCGTGGTCATGCGCCTGGCACGCCAGAAAGGGATTCAGGTCGTCGAGAAGAACCTGACGCGATACGACCTCTACGTGTGTGACGAGCTCTTCCTGACCGGCACCGCCGCCGAGGTCATCGGCATCGTGGAGATCGACGGACGTCACATCGGCGAAGGCAAGCCCGGACCGATCACGCGTCTCCTGCGAGAGACATTCGACAACTACGCGCGGGGAAGAGGGCAGTGACCGCCCCTCTCCAGCGCGCCGGCCGCAAGTTGGAATCGCCGATCGTCATGAACGCAATCGAACCTACGCCCTGGCAGGACATTCCCTCATTTCGATTGGTGGATGCGGATCTCAAGCGGGTGGCCGAACGGATTCACCGTTCGCTTTCGGCGCCCGACTGGGCCGCGGAGCTGGCCCCGATGCTCGAGCATTTCATCGCACGCGGCGGCAAGATGATTCGGCCTGCCCTCGTGCTGTTGGCCGGACAGTGTTTTGGCCCGGTCACGCATAAGCACATCGACGTCTCGGCCATGATGGAAATGATCCACGGCGCGACGCTGCTCCACGATGATGTCGTGGACGACGGCCTGATGCGACGCGGAGCGCCGACAGTCAACTCCGTGTGGGGCAATGAATCGGCCGTGCTGCTGGGCGACTTCGTCCTGAGCCAGGTCTTCAAGATGACGGTGGATCTCGACCCGACACTGGCGGGGGTGGTCGCGCAGACGGCTGTCTGCGTCTGCGAGGGCGAATTGCGGCAGGTGGCCCAGAGACGCAACTGGCAACTGACCGAACCCGAATACATCAGCATCATCACGGACAAGAGCGCGACGTTCTTCAGCGGATGCTGCCGGATCGGTGCGCTGCTGTCACAGGCTCCGGACGATCAGGTCGAGGCGCTGGCGCGATACGGGCTCAACGCAGGAATCGCCTTCCAGATCGAGGACGACCTGCTCGATATCACCGGTGAGGAATTCGAAACGGGCAAGACCCCGCAGCGCGACGTCACCAAGAGCAAGCTGACCCTGGCGATCATCCACTTGCTCGGCGCGGTCAAACCCTCATCGCGCCCGGAGGTGGTGGCCTTGCTGGACGATCCTTCGGCGTCGCGCGACGAACTGAAACGAATGCTCGATTGCCACGGCAGTCTGGACTATGCGCGTCGGTGGGCGGGTCGGTACGTGACGGCGGCGATCGAGGCGCTGGCGCCGGTCCCCGATGGTCATGCAAAGGAGGCTCTCGCGGAGACCGCCCGCTTCGTGGCGGACAGGAGAGCGTAACGAGGTTGTGACAGGCCGCTCAACGGCCGGGCAGAATGCGGGACGGGACAACGGCCGCGCCGAAGCCGAAAACCCACGAGTCACTTGTGTACTGGCCCTCGATCCAGCAGTTCGCCTTGCGCGACACCTGCCAGAGTGCTCCGAAGTGGACGCCCGCCTGAGAGGTCTCTTCGATGTCTCCGGAAGACGTGAAGCTTCCCGTGGCCAGGCCGTCTGTGAAGGTCTGGCCGCTGTGGTCGAAATGGCCCCGCACGAATTGGACGAACGGTCCGGCCCAGAAGCGAAAGGCATCGATCTGATAGGTGACGGCCAGGCCCGCCTGTGCGTGCCAGAGATCGGCGTCGGCGCTTCCCGATACGGTTGAGCCGGGCACCTCGGGATCGGACCAGGCGAACCGGTCCTTGCCCGGGTCCAGCCAGGTTATCTGCGTCGTCCCGCCGAACTGCCAGGGGCCCCAGTAGCAGAAGGTCGCCCGAGTGCCGAAGCCGCAGGCCAGCCCGTAGTCGCCGTCATGGCGAAACCGCCCGGGACTGGCGGAAAAAGGGGCTGTGCGCGCCACGGCGTGGTCCCGCGCATCGGCCGTTCCGATTCGAACGAAGAGGTCCCAGTTGTCGCAGACGCCGTAAGCGAGGTTCGCGAAGACCATCCGGCTGGT
>JAAYBA010000622.1 GCA_012719085.1 Planctomycetota bacterium | reverse complement strand
TCCTTGCCCGTGATGGTCCCGTCGAGGAAGTTGCCCGCGTAGAACTGAATGCCGGGCTCGGTCGTCCGGACGGTCATCAGGCGTCCGGTCGTCGGCTCGTAGACCTCGGCCGCCAGCGTCATCGTATCACCCTTCTTGTTCAGGACCCAGTTGTGATCGTATCCGGTGCCGAACTTGAGCTGCTCGTAGTCGTTGTCGATCCTCGCTCCGATGGCGGTGCGTTTGCGGAAGTCCATCGGCGTCCCTTGAATAGGTCGCAGTTCCCCGGTCGGGATCAGCCCGGCATCCACCGGCGTGAACTTCTCGGCGTTGAGCATCAACTCGTGGCCCAGGATGTCGCGCTGTCCGCCGGTCAGATTGAAATAGCCGTGGTGCGTGATGTTGACCGGCGTGGCCTTGTCCGTGGTGGCCTCGTACTCGATCCTCAGTTCGTTCTTGTTGGTCAGAAGGTAGATCACGCTGACTTTGAGGTTGCCCGGATAGCCTTCCTCGCCATCGGGGCTCAGATAGCTGAGCTTGACGCCGACAGCATCGGCCCGATCGACCGGCTCATCATCCCAAACCATCTTGTCGAAGCCCTTGATCCCGCCGTGAAGGTGGTTCTCGCCGTCGTTCGTGGCCAGCGTATAGGTCGTGCCGTCAAGTGTGAACCTGCCCTTGTCGATCCGATTTCCGTACCGCCCGACGATGGCGCCGAAGTACGGACTGACCTTGATGTAGTCAGCCAGATTGTCGTAGCCCAGGACGACATCGTCGAATTGCCCGTTCTTGTCGGGGGCGGTCAGCGAAACCACGATGGCTCCATAGGTCATGATCTGCGCCGTCATACCCCGGGCGTTGCTAAGCGTGTAGAGGCGAACGGCCCGGCCGTCGGGCGCCGTGCCGAACGGCGAGACGAGCCGCTCCATCTCCATCGGCGCCTGCCCCGATTTCGTCCATCGGTCCGTTGCACCGCACGAACACAGCATGGTCACCGTCATCGCCAAACACACCACCAAACCGATCCGTCGCGCTTCTTCCTTAGACATCTCTTGTCCGCCTTTCCAAATCGTGCTGCACCGATGAAGTTGACACGATGGCCTTCTGTGGAGCCGGCCATTGTCCAATTATCCCCTTCCCTGTCCGAAAGCAAAGGTTATTTTGCGTTTTCTTTTCATCAAATTGCGAACGCGACCCCGCGCCGTTTGACGCAACTGGCCCCGGCGAAAGATCGACCTGGAAGTCGGGCCGTCAACGCTCGCACTTACCTGACCGGGTCCAAAACAGCGACGAAGCCGCCATAAGGCGAAAGATGAAGCTCCATCGAGTCTTGTGAGGTCAGGCCCTTGAAGCTGCTGAACTGGCCCAGTTGGTCCCCGGAGACGGCCGGCGGCGTCACGATGTTGAAGCGGCGCGGGGTCTTTCCGTCGCCGATCATCAAGGTCGTATACTGGGCATTGCCCTCGAGGAACGGCAGGGCCACCTTGACCGCGCGCTCGGCTTGTCGGCCGTTGATGCCGCCGAGATACCAGCGATCCCCCTGCCGCCTCGCCAGCACGACGAACTGC